>PLEY01000037.1:167-12015 GCA_003136595.1 Burkholderiales bacterium | reverse complement strand
CTTTTGACAGTTGATCCGAGCGGTCCCCGGCCCGCCCTAGAGGCTCGGATCGAGCCTAAGTGGCAGGCGCGGGGACCGGCTCAGTAGCCGGCTGAGGAGCGGGCCGAGGCGCCGGCCGAGNNAGAAGGCGGCCGAGAAGGCGGCCCCGGGCTCCCGGTCAGCGCAGTACAGCGTAGTTCACCGGCACCCAGACGTAACCCTTGCCTTCAGCCCGGATGTGCCCAAGTCCCGGGAAGGGCAGATGGGCAGCCCCCACGAGCTCACCGGATTTGGCGGCTTCGGCGTAGGCGCGCTTGCGCTGGAGCGCTGCCGACTTCGAGTCGGTGTCGAACTGGATCGTCACTGAGGGGTCCTCGAACTGGACGGCCGCGACGTGGACCAGATCACCCCACAGCACGAGCTTCTTTCCATCGCTCTCGACCACGTAGATGTTGTGGCCTGCAGTGTGACCGTAACTCGCCACCGAGCGGATCCCCGGGACCTTCTCGCCGTCGGCCGAGAAGGGCGCGAAGTGCCCGGCCTTCACATACGGGTTCAGCGAGACCATGGCCCCCTGGAAAAAGCCCTTTGCATCGGCGGGCGCCTTGGCGAGGTTCTCGGGGCTTAGCCAGAAGTCTGCGTCGCGCTGGTCCGCATGCACCGTCGCGTTGGGAAAGACGATGCGCTCGGCATCGACCAGTCCGCCGACGTGGTCCGGATGCATGTGCGTGATGAAGATGTCATCCACCTGCTCGGGCTGATAGCCCGCAGCCTTCAGATTCGCGACCAGCTTGCCAAGAGTGGGTCCGAAGAGGGCGCCTGCCCCCGTGTCGATCAGGACCAGCTTGGGTCCGGTGTTGATGAGAAACGCATTGACCGACGTCTCAAGCGGTGCGGTCTCGAAGGACTTCTCAAGTCCCTTCTTGACTTCGCCGGGCGTGGTGTTTGTAAGGAGCTTGTCGACCGGCAGATCGACCGTGCCGTCGGACAGTGCCGTGACTTCGAAGTTGCCCAGCATCATCCTGTAGTAACCGGGTGCCGAGGTCTTGACCATCGGCGCTGCAGCGTGACTTACCGGCAGGCACAGGGCAAGGACTAAGCTCGAGAGGAGTGCGGCCCAGCGCGAAGTGATGGATGTTGCGCGGCGGGAAGCAGCGGGCGAGGGGGTGGGCGATCCGCAAGCGGCAGCGGGGCGGCCCGCAAGGAAAGCGGCGTTGAAACGCCTTTGTCGTGGTGTCATGAAACGGGTCTCCAGGGTTGGCACAAGGCAGAAGCGCCGCGGGGCGCGGCGCAGGGCGGATTATGCGGCCAACCCTGAAATCCTGCCTGCGGGACAGAAGCGCCTGCGCCTCTCGCCTAGTGGGCCATGAAGACCGGCACGGTCATGTGCTCGAGGATGCAACGTGTCACGCCGCCCAGCAGCATCTCGCGCAGACGCGAGTGGCCGTAGCCGCCCATGACGAGCAACTCGGCACCGTCGTCAGCCGTGCGCGACAGGAGCGCGTCACCTACATCGCCGTCGCTTTGCACCCGCACGACCTCGACCTTGATGCCGTGCCGCGCGAGAAAAGAGGCCGCGTCCGCGCCGGGCAGCGGACCATGACCTTCGGGGGTCGAGCGGGCGTTGACGATGACCAGATTGACCTGGCGCGCGTTGACCAGCAGGGGCAAGGCATCAGTCACCGCCCGCGCGCACTCGCCGCTCGCGTCCCAGGCAATGTCGATGATGCGCGGCAGTTCGCCAAAGTGGCCGGCATAGGGCACCAGCAGAACCGGTCTTCCTCCGTTGAGGATCGTGAACTGCGGCAGATCCGGCGGTGGCGTGAACGCCTGCGCAGCCGGGTCGTTCTGTCCGAGCACGACCAGGTCCGCATAGCGCGCCGACAGTGCCACGGCATCGGCCGCGTCGTCGTGCGGCTGACGGCTCTCGTAGAACGTCACGCCCAGGCGCCTCGCCTCAACCTCAAAGCGACCCGCGGCCTCTGCCGCGCTCGAGCGCAGCGCGCCGAGGCTCGCGGTGTATTCATCGATGGCCGGGGCAAACTCGCGGTACGAGCTCGCAAGCTTCAGCTCATCGGTGGGTGCGATGCCGACCAGATGAGCATTAAAGCGCAACGCGAGCCGCGCGGCATAGTCGATGCGCGCCGCGCAACGCAGGCTCGTGTCGAGATGAACCAGGATCGTCTTGTAGGTCACGGGGTGCTCCTTCTCCACCGGCGGTCGGCTGCTCCTGCAACCATGACACGGCGCGTGCACGCTCGCTTGACCCAGATCAAGGATGCGTGGCGCGGGACCGGGGGAGATCGCCAGGGCGCGCGCAGGGGTGAGCGCAGGGGTGTGCGCACGGTAGTGTTAGGAGAGGAGCTTGCCCAGTGCATCGAGGGCCACCTGCGGATCGGCGATCGCGTGGTGGACCGGCGGGACCTCCCGATCCAGCCCGAGCAGCCCATAGACGGCGTGCATGGCCCCGCGCGCCGAGTATTCGACGGTGAATACGACGTCCTCGGGGATCTCCACGAACTGCCCAAGCAAGGCGAAGTTCTCGGCACCGAGAGGGATCACGGGCGGTCGGTCGCTGCGGCGGCGCGGCTGGAACTCGCTCGTGATGAACGGCATCATCACCGGGATCACCGTGCTCGTGGCGAGGACGTCCTCGGCAATGTCGGCCAGGTCGAGATGGTGGAGGAGCTCTTCGAGGATCTCCCGTCCGCTTGATACGGACATCGGCTTCTGGATGAAGTTGCCCGGCCGATCGATGGACACCCCATAGCCCCAGATCGTGAAGCGCTCGGCAGGCTCCAAGGCGAAATGCGGGGCCTGGGGGATGACGATCGACAGGAGCCAGTTCGAATCGCGAAAGGTGATGAGGCCCCCGGTCCCTGGCAGGTTGCCGGTGTAGGCGTCAAGCCGTGCGTAGGTCTGCGGATTGCGCAACGTCAGGGTGAACGATTCCCATTTGCTCTCGTCGATTCGTCCATGGAACACGGAAGGGGAACCCAGGTCGGGCATCTTGTGAGTCAGGTTGTCCCAGAGCGTCCAGGCGCCATCGGCGTGATGGCGCACGAGTTCAGGCGCGTTCTCGTCATCGCCTGCGCGCGAATCGGCAGTCATGGATCCGAGGGTCAGAAGCGCTATGTCGTGCGCCCCCAGGTCGACCCTGAGCTTCGCCGCACCCTTGCGGCCATGCAGGGCGACCAGGCGCCGCTGTCGGCCTTGCAGGATGAAATCCGCGTCTTCTATTGCAACACCGCTCTCAAAACCCACGCCCGCACCGCGCAGCCACTTCACCATGGGTGCGACGATCATGTCGTACTGGTTCCAGACCGAGCGCCTGACCCCTGCCAGGTCGTGAATGCGCGGCAGTTCCTGCAAGAAACGCAGCAGGTAGCGCTTGAGTTCGATCGCACTGTGCCAGTTCTGGAAGGCGAACGTGGTCTGCCAGAGTGTCCAGAAGTTGGTCGTGAAGAAATGCGCGGAGAAGCAGGCCTCGATCCGTTTGCCGTCAAGGTGACTTTCGGGAGTGACCAGAAGGCGCGCGAGTTCCAGCCGGTCGCGCATCTCCAGGCCCAGATCGCTGGCATCGACGATCTGGCGCTTACCGTCGATGAGTCGCCCCGGCGCATCCGGGCCCAAAAGGCGGTTGGACGCCCACAGCTCTTCCTTGACGGAGCGAGACGGATCCTGTGCGGCGGGGATCGAGTCGAGGATGTTCCAGAGACAGACGTAGCTCTGCTCCGTGAACATGCGCCCGCCGCGCGTCACATGGCCCTCGATGGGGTCGCCGGCCGCGTCGAAGGCACCTGCAGAGTGCTCGAGTTCCTCGAAGATCTGGATGTTGGCACCAGGCATGCCCGCATCGCGGATCAGGAGCACGGCAGCCGCGAGGCTGGCGATGCTGCCTCCGACCAGATAGGCCCTGCGGGTGTCGCCGCCCAGCAGTGCCGCGCGCCGTTTCGCGTCTGTATGCATGTGAGGTCCCTCCCGCGGTCCCGGCACAAGAGCCGGCTGGCACGTCCCAGTCTGGCACGCGCGCTGGGTCGGGGTGTTGATGAAGGTCAAGCCCGTGCCTGCACTGCCCGGGGCGCGCTGTCCGCTGCGGTATCCGCAGTATCCGCAGTCTTGCCGCTTGCGCTCCGATCGCGCATCGATCGCGCTCGACCTTGCGAGGGCGCCCAACCGACTTGTCGGTCCGCCCAGCACGGTTATTGGCGCTTGCTCTGGCAATCAGGCTCCCGGGCAACGCCTTGGCAAGGAGCCTATGGGGTCTGCATTGGCGTTGGCAGTGGGGCCCGGGGTGAGACCTGCATTCAGACCCGCGTTGAACTCCGCATCGAGCCCCGCTGGAACGGCCACAATGAGTACAGGCCTAGGATCCCGAGTGAGGCAGCTGACGCCCCTCCTTGGGACTCCCTTGAGTTGGGTCAACATGGACCCTGGGCGAAGGCCTATTGTTGAGGTCAGGCGGCAGCGCCTCCTGGCCGAACGAGGCGGCGCCCACCCGGTCTCTTACAGCGAGATGTCCATGAGCAATTCCATTCCCCTTGCCGTGCATCATGACGAGCTGCACGAGTACGGCTTCGCCACAGAAGTTCCCGCAGCGCTGCCCGCTGCCGCCCATCCCAACCCGCGGATCCGCCTTGACCTCGAGGACGACGGCCAAAGCTATGCATTACAGGCCGAGATTCCGGGTGCCAAGAAAGGCGAGATCCTCGTGCGCATCGATGGCAACCGGGTTTCGATCCAGGCGGAGATACGTCCCCTGCGTAGCGAGGAAGGCGAAGCCAAGAGCCTGCATCGCGAGCGCCACTTCGGGATTGCCTTTCGGGCCATCGCCTTGCCGCGCCCGGTCGATGCCGAACGCGCCCAGGCTCGCTTCGAGGACGGTGTGCTCTACCTGAAACTGCCAACCCAGAGCCAGGGCTCGGGGCGCACCATCGAAGTGTTCTAGGCGTGGGTGTCGCGGTCCGTGCCGGCTGCGCGCGCGGACCCGGAAAGCGCACAGAGCGCAGGCACCGCGCGCGCGGCGATCCACTCCTCGTTGGTGGGCTCAACAACCACGGTCGGTCCTGACGCTGCCGATGAGATCACGGCGGCGTTTGCGGTATTCGCTGCGGCATCGAGTGCGACGCCAAGAAACCCCAGCTCTGCACAGACGCGTCGGCGGATCTCGGGATTATGTTCGCCGATGCCAGCCGTGAACACCAGGAGGTCGAGGCCGCCCAGGACTGCGACCAGCGCACCCACCTCGCGCACGATGCGCCGCACGTAGAGGGCGAGAGCCGCATTGATGCGCGGGTTGTTGTCCCCGGCCGCAAGCAGCGCGCGTGGATCCGACGAGACGCCTGACACGCCGAGAAGCCCTGATTCGTGATAGAGCAGGGCGCTGGCTGCGGCAGGGCTCAGGTGGTCCTGCTCCATGAGGTAGAGAAGCGCCCCCGGATCAAGGGCGCCCGAGCGAGTCCCCATCATGACACCGTCCAGCACCGAGAATCCCATGGTGGTGGCAAGGCTCTCTAGATCCCGCATCGCGCACAGGCTGGCACCACTTCCGAGGTGTGCGACCAGCGTGCGTCCGCGTGCCCGCGCCGGATAGTGCTCGGGCAGGACGACCGACATGAATTCGTAGGACAGGCCGTGGAAACCATAGCGCCTAAGGCCTCGCTGCCAGGCCGAGTAGGGTAGCGGCAGCATCTTCTCCACATCGGGCATGGTGCGGTGGAATCCGGTGTCGAAGCATGCGACCTGCGCGAGGCCGGGCCGGGCCGTGAAGAGAAGCTCGATGGCGTCGAGCGCGAAGGGTTGATGCAGCGGGGCGAGCGGGATATAGCTGCGCAGATCGGCGAGCACGTGCGCGTTGACCAGCACGGGATCGAAGTACTTGGTGCCGCCATGCACAACCCGATGGGCGACAGCGAGGAGATGGTGTTCGACGGTACGCCGCTCGAGCCGCTCGAGAAGTGCTGCGAGCGCCGCGTGATAGGGCCGCTCGCCAGCGAGGACCAGATCCAGCGGTTCGTCGGGCGGCGCGAGAAGGCGTGGCTTGGGGCCGGTGATCTCCACCACCTCACCGCTCCAGAACGGCACGCGCACCCGGGGCACGGTTGCGCTATCAAAGAGCGCGAACTTGATGCTCGACGAGCCGCAATTCAGCACCAGGACGAGCGCGCTCACGCTCACACGCTCTGGCGGCGGTACATGCGAGGCACTGAGAGTGGCGCTCCGACACTGCGGGCCTGATAACGAGCGGCGCGACTTGCCGGGTGCCGGGAGGGTCCGGCATAGCTCGCCCGCTCGCACTCCATGGCCGTGCAGTTTTTGGGGGTGACCAGCGTATCCATGACCGCTCTCGTAGGTTTGCGGGTGCCTTGTCGATGCCCGATCTGCGCCCGATCTGCGCCGTGCCGCGCCGACCCCGACCCGCTCGAGCATAGGGCGCGAGGGGTCCTGGCATCTTGACCCAGATCACAGGGGCAGCCGATGTATCCCACGTTAGGGTCTCTCGCGAACGGAAGCCGGCACAGCGCGGGTGGCCGCCTGGGTGCGCGGTGGCGCTCTGCCTTAATCGGCGCCGAAGTGTCCCCAAGGGGCCCCAACCGGCCCCAACCGGCCCCCAACCGGCCCGAAGCACACCGCGCCAAGCCCCTGAGTCCGGCCATAGGGCTCGAGCGCGACCGGCATCCATGCGCCAGGGACTGCCCACGCTTGCTGTCGCNNGGCTGCAGATACCCCGTCATCGGGACGAACCCGTGGCCTGTCTGGCTGCGGATCGCTGAATCCATGTCGCCCGGGCCGAGCCGCGATCGGGGCTCGCCGGCACCGGGCGCGCAGGTGCATTTCACGCCGCGGGCGTTTCGCGCATATCATCGTTGCTTGGGGATGGGACGGCACGCGCCGCGGGCAGGGGGCCCCATCTCGGGGTTTTTCGGAGTAGCGGATGAGAAACACGGTCTTGCCCATCGCACTGATCGTCTTTGGAGCGGCATGGCTGGCCCGAGAGATGGGCTGGTTTCGCGAGATTCACATGCTCGTCGCGCTCGGATTCATCGCGCTGGGGGTGGGCATCCTCGTGAGCGAAGGGGTCAACCGCTCGTCGATCGTCACCGGGCCGATCCTGGCCTACGTCGGGGCCGCCTGGATCGCCCACGATCAGGGAATCGTCTCGGCTCAGATCATCTGGCCGGTGGGGGTCATACTGCTGGGCGTGCTCATGTTCGTGGCCCGCATGCCGGGCCTGCCCGATGGCACCCGCCGGGTGCGCCGCGCACGGCGCGACCAGACGCTGCCCTGAAGCCCGCGGTGAGCGCCTGGTTGCGTAATGCCCGCCTGGGCACGGTTTTTCTCGGCCGCGACTGGCGTTCGGGGGAGCTCAGGCTCCTCATGCTCTCGCTGGTCCTGGCGGTGGCGGCCATGACGAGCGTCGGTTTCTTTGCCGACCGCCTGCGCCAGGGCCTCGAGCGCGACGCGGCGCAGTTGATGGGCGCGGACCTCGTTCTGCTCGCCGATCAGCCCCTGCCTGCCGATTTCACCGCCGAGGCCGCACGGCGTGGCCTGAAGACCGCCCAGACCGTGAGTTTTCCGAGCATGGCGTTGGCGGATGGCGAGGCCCGGCTGGTCTCAGTGAAGGCGGTTTCGCCGGCTTATCCGCTACGCGGGGCGCTGCGCACCGCACCCCGCCCGGGTGCCCCCGATTTCCCGCTCGGGGTCGAGGGTCCGGGACAGGGCACGGCAACTCGGGCAGCCGCTGCATCCGATGCCGCCGATGCAAGGCCTGCTGCCGGAGAGATCTGGGTGGATGCGGCATTGCTTAGCGATCTGAAGCTGGACATGGGTGCGCTCTTGCACCTCGGCGACGGTGCGTTCCGGATCACGCGTATCGTGACCCTTGAGCCCGATCGCGGCCTGTCTTTCGTGAACATCGCGCCGCGCGTCCTGATGCGCCTTGAGGATCTCGATGCCACCCATCTGATCCAGGCGGGCAGCCGCGAAACGCGGCGTCTCCTGGTTGCCGGACCGCTCGGCGCGGTCAACGACTACCAGGCCTGGTTAAAACCACGGCTGGCGCGAGGGCAGCGTATCGAGTCGCTCGAAGGCGGTCGTCCCGAGGTGCGCGCCACACTCGATCGTGCCGAGCAGTTCTTGTCCCTGGTCGCACTCCTGACGGCGATGCTTGCGGCCGTCGCGGTGGCTCTCGCCGCACGGCGCTTCACGGCGCGCCACCTCGACGCCTGCGCCGTGATGCGCTGCCTGGGCTCCTCCCAGTCGGATCTGCTTGCCCTTTATCTGGTCGAGTTCATCGTGGCGGGGTTCCTCGGCGCGCTGGCAGGCGTGGTCCTCGGATTTCTCGCCCACTACATGTTCATCCTTCTGCTCGGATCCCTGATCGAGACGAGTCTGCCACCTCCCCGCATTGAATCGGCACTGCAGGGCTTTCTGGTCGGCTTTGTGCTCCTGATCGGCTTTGCGCTGCCGCCGGTGGTGCAGTTGCGCCACGTCGCGCCGCTGCGTGTCTTGCGTCGTGACCTGGGCGCGCCGCGCCCGACCACCGCACTGGGCTATCTGGTGGGCGTTGGCCTCTTCGTCGCCTTGCTGCTGTGGACGGCGCGCGACCTGAAGATCGGACTGTTGACCTCGGGAGGCTTTGCCGCAGCGTTCGTGATCTTTGCAGGGATTGCCGCAGGCGCGATCAGCCTTGCGGGCCGGCTGCGGCATGCGGTCAGTCTGCCCCCGGTGATCCGCTTCGCGCTCGCCTCCATGCAGCGCCGCCCGACGGCGAGCATGGTCCAGACGGTTGCGCTTGCGCTCGGGCTCACCGCGCTCCTGCTGCTATCGGTCACGCGCTCGGACCTGGTGGCCGCCTGGCGCAATGCCGCACCACCCGATGCGCCGAACCGCTTCGTCATCAACCTGCAGCCCGATGAAAAACAGCGCTTCACCGACTTCATGGACGGTGCTTCGGTGCCTGAGTTTGATCTCGCGCCGATGGTGCGCGGGCGCCTCATCGCAGTCAATGGACACTCGACGAAGCCCGCCGACTACCCTGAGGAGCAGGCCAAGCGTCTCGTCGATCGCGAGTTCAACCTGTCTTACTCGGACACGCTTCCCGAGCACAACCGCATCTCGGCGGGCCAGTGGTTTGGTCCGGCGAGCGACGAGCTCTCGATCGAGGCGGGCATCGCCAAGACGCTGGGTTTGAAGCTCGGCGACCGGCTGCGCTTCGACGTCGCCGGCCAGCAGGTGGAAGGTCGCATCACGAGCCTGCGCAAGCTCGAGTGGGACTCGATGCATGTCAATTTCTTCGTGATCTTCCCAACCCGTGCGCTAAGCGCGCTGCCCCAGACCTGGATCTCTGCGTTCCATCTGAAGGCTGGCCAGGAAGGGCTGTCGAACCGGCTGGTCGAGGCGTTTCCGAACGTCACCGTCATCGACATGGGGGCGGTGGTCAAGCAGATCCAGAGCATCCTCGACCAGGTGGTGACGGCCGTCGAGTTCCTGTTCGCCTTCACGCTCGCAGCCGGGCTCCTCGTTCTCTACGCTGCGCTCCTCTCCTCGCGCGACGAGCGTACCCGGGAGGCGGCATTGTTGCGCGCTCTGGGCGCCTCGCGCGGCCAGCTCTCGGGTGCCCAGTTTGCGGAATTTGCGGCGCTCGGGCTCCTGGCCGGCCTGCTCGCCGCGGCCGGCGCGGTCGCGATCGGCTGGGCGCTTGCGACCAACGTGTTTCATTTCCCGTATGAATTCCGCTTGACGCCCTGGCTCGTGGGAGCCATTGGCGGTACCGTCGTCGCCCTTCTTGGGGGCTGGCTCGGCCTGCGCCCGGTGCTGCGCCAGCCGCCCCTGGCAACGCTGCGCGAGGCCTAGCATGGACCGCGCAACGCCCGCGCCGGAGAAGCCCTTCGATCTCATCGGTGGGGAAGCCGGGGTACGCGCGCTGGTCGACCACTTCTATGATCTGATGGACCTGGACCCGGCTTTTGCGACGCTGCGCCGCCTGCATCCAAGGTCACTGGACGGCTCGCGCGACAAGCTCTTCTGGTTCCTCTGCGGGCTCCTCGGCGGGCCGGCACACTACGTCGAGCGCTTTGGCCATCCGATGCTGCGCGCGCGTCATCTGCCCTATGCGATCGGTGACGTCGAGCGCGATCAATGGCTTGCCTGCATGCATGAGGCGCTCGCGGCCACGGTGTCTGATCCTGCCCTCGCCGCGCGCCTGGCCGAACAGTTCTTTGCCACTGCAAACTGGATGCGCAACCGAGAAGCCTAGGGCGCGCTACTCAATCTCCGGGAACCACTCAAGCAGCACGTCCAGGCCGCCGTGGCGGATGGCCTGGCTTGCCCGTTCTGCGACGAGTGGCTTTGCGTGATAGGCGACCGAGACGCCGGCCGTGCCCATCATCTCGAGATCGTTTGCGCCGTCGCCGATGACAATGGCCTTCGCCGGCGGCAGGCCGAGCGTCCCACAGGTTGCCTCGAGCATGGCGCGCTTGGCCCGGGCATCGACGATGGGGCCTAGCACGCGCCCGGAGAGGTGGCCGCCGACCTCTTCGAGCTCGTTGGCCAGCGTGAAGTCCAGGGCGAGCCGGGCTTTTAGGCGCTCCAGAAAATACGTGAATCCCCCCGAGACGACGAGGGTTTTGAGGCCGCACCGACGCGCCGCGGCGAGGAGTTCCGTGGCGCCTGGCGAGAGCTCGAGTCGCTCCCTGTAAACCTGCTCGAGGATTGCCGTGGGGGCGCCGGCAAGGAGCGCCAGGCGCGCCGTGAGGCTGGCCTTGAAATCGGCGATCTCCCCTCGCATCGCCTGGGCCGTGAGCGCAGCGACCTCGGACTGCACGCCATAGAGATCGGCCATCTCGTCGATGCACTCGATGGTGATGAGGGTCGAGTCCATGTCCAGGGCGATCAGTCCATAGTCGCCAAGCCTGGCCCCGGTGGGCACGAAGGCAAAATCGAGGCCGAGGCGCGCGCTCTCGGCCTCGACATGAGTACGCAGGAGCGCGCCGTCTCCAGCATTCTCGCCCACGAGGCTTCTGCCCGATGCGCTCTTCCTGATGTCAGACGGTGCGCCCTCGATGGCGACAAGTCCCAGGAGCAGGGAGCGCGCCGCATCCTCGGGTCCGGTGAGCACCAGCCGCATGAGCGCCTAGCGCGACAGCGCGTGGAGGGTGGAGCGGATCGCCGCGACGCGCGCAGCGAGCTCCGGTGCATTGACTGTCATGCGCAGGCGATCCGGGCCGAAGAGCTTCATGTTGCGACTGGACTGGACGAGGGAGATGATCTTCATCGCATCGATAGGCGGCTGGGGCGTGAACTGAAATGTAACCGATTCCGCGTGCGCGTCGATCTTGGCGATGCCAAGCGGCTTGGCGAGAATGCGCAGGCGGTGGGTCTCGAGCAGCGCCTGCGCGGCCTCGGGCAGCTTGCCAAAGCGGTCGATGAGCTCCTCCTGGATGCCGGTGAGATCCTCAAGCCCCAGAGCGCTCGCGAGGCGCTTGTAGATCGACAGGCGCTCGTGGACGTCGCCGCAGTAGTCTTGCGGCAGCAGCGCCGGGGCATGCAGGTTGATCTCGGTGGTCGCCCCCAAAGGCTGCATCAGGTCGGGCTCGCGCCCCTCCTTAAGGGAGCGCACGGCATCGTTGAGCATCTCGCTATAGAGCTGAAAACCGATCTCGTGCATGTTGCCGGACTGGTTTTCGCCTAGCACTTCGCCTGCGCCCCGGATCTCGAGATCGTGCATGGCCAGATAGAAGCCGCTGCCCAGTTCCTCCATCTGCTGGATCGCGTCCAGGCGCAGCTGCGCCGTGCGCGACAGGCCGGTCTCGTCTTCGACGAGCAGGTAGGCGTAGGCCTGGTGGTGCGAGCGGCCGACCCGGCCGCG
>PLEY01000037.1:0-131 GCA_003136595.1 Burkholderiales bacterium | reverse complement strand
ACCGCGATGCGCGCTTCGGGGACGAGCGCCTGGAGCGCGGCCCGGCGGTTCTCGATGGTCTCGACCTCGTTATGGAGGTAGTAGACCTGTCCGCCGCGCTTGAGCTCGCGCAGCACCGCCTCGCGGATCGT
>PLEY01000141.1 GCA_003136595.1 Burkholderiales bacterium | reverse complement strand
GCTTTACGACGCTGTTCGGTAAGCCGGCGGAGAATGCGAACGTCTTGCGACGCGCTTATCGACGTCCCATCGACCTAGAGGTCGAGCCGGTGCGAACGGTTAGAAATTCATGCTCGGGTTGACCCGAGTCCGGGATATAGGCAGCGGTTGGCGTTCCCTGGTGAAAGGTGAACTGCCAACCTGCCGATGCGTGCTCCCAGACGGACGAGCTTGGTGTGAACCGGGCAAGCGCGGCGCCTTGTTCAAGCGGGCACCTCGTCATCCTAGGCCTGCTTCCAGTGCACGTGCCGGTAGCCAGCAGGCCATCCGCGTCGCGCGGCATCCGGCCTGTTTGAACTCTTTCGAGATGGGCATGAAACCCAGTGAAAGATAGAACGGTACGGCGTAGGGCGTC
Organism: Burkholderiales bacterium; assembly: GCA_003136595.1. Taxonomy (GTDB): domain Bacteria; phylum Pseudomonadota; class Gammaproteobacteria; order Burkholderiales; family Burkholderiaceae_D; genus BOG-994. The sequence continues at coordinate 6,967 of PLEY01000141.1, read as the reverse complement.
GCGTTGAGCTCCACGGTCCTGACCGATTTCTGGTTGCCCTCGACGTATTGCCGGGCGGTCTCCCACAGTTCCCGCCCGACGCCCCGACGCAACCAGTCCGGATGCACAAAGAGCATCCCAAGCAAGGCGGGTGTGGGCATGAGCAGAAAGCCGAGCATCGTCTCGTCAGCAAGCGCGGCGGCACAGTAGGCACACCTCTCAATCTTTCCGGCCAACGCTTTGGGTTCCGCTTCCGCGAGGAAAGCATCGCGAGCATGCGGCTCCCAATCCGCCGCTGCGAGCTCGTTGAAGCTCGCAGAAACCAGGGCGGACGCCGCCTTGGCGTCAAGGCCTGATGCAGTACGAATTTGGATTTGCCATGCTCCTCTCAATACCGAGCGTTGCGGTGAACCGTATGACCACCGACGCATTCGCTTGCCCAGTGTAGGGCACAGCTTGACCCGCGGGGGAGGGATTCTGCCGGGGCTTCGTACCGCAGTCACCGGGCGGTCTCTCAGAACCTCCCAGGCACGCGTGCCACCTGGCCTGGGTCATCAGTGTGGCGACACCCGCTGCGCGCCGGCTTTCCCGTTCCCACCGGGTTCCGGTCCCGCCCCCTCCAAAGCCCTGCCGCTTGACGCTTCGCCTATGGACAGTCTCGCCTTCCTTTTTCAGCGCACCCAAGCGCCTAGATGCATCGCTCCTGCGACGTGACCGCAAGCGTCACGTATCGGTCAGGTGGGCGTCAAGACCGAAGGCCCATGCGCCTCTAGTCTCATTTCGAGCGAGCAGAAGACCTGCAGCGACCGAGCGCCGGATGCGAACCCGGGTCGCTTTGGCCGGCTTGCACCCCCACCGTCCCTTTGGAGGAGATACGCCTTGAGATTGACTCGACACCCGGACCACGTCGTTGCGCCTTTCGGCTTCACCTGCAGGCGCGAGCGCCCCCGGGGCTACCTGGCCCGCTGGATCGCGAGCCTTGGCGTTGCCCTCTTTTTCAGTGGCGTTGGCCGAGCCGATCCCGTGTGGCTTGGCACGATCGATGCGAACTTCGGCAACCCGGGGAACTGGTCCGGCGGCACACCGGGCGCCAGCACCATCGTGCAGTTCGGCAGCAGCACGCAGACCCAGGTCAATCTTGCCAGTACCTCGGCGGCGGTGGCCGGCATCGTCTTCAGTGCCCAGGCGCCGGCCTACACGTTGACGCTGCTGAGCGCTTCAAGTCCGGGAGAGTCACTCGCAATTGGCGGCGGCGGCATCTCCAACCTGTCCGGCGAACTCGAGCGTCTCGTCACAGCGAGCCTGAATTCGAGCATCCAGATCAGCGGTCAGGGTGCCCTGATCCAGGGCCGGGTCGAGATCGATAACGTAACGCTGCTCAGTTCTACCGCCTTCACGTCGGGGGCGAGTGCAGGGTCCGCGACGATCGTCAACACGGGGGGAGGCGCGACCATTTTCAATCAGGCGAGCGCGGGCCAGGCCCATATCTCCGTGGGTGCGTCTTCGAATCTGACCTTCTCGGGGTCTGCGAGCGGCGGGGCCGCGCAGATCGCGAATCTGAGCGGGGGCACGACAGCGTTCAATGATGCGTCGAGCGCCGCCAATGCGACGCTCAACAATGCGGGGACCCTGGCCTTTGCGGGAAGCGCAAGTGCCGCTCAGGCCCTGATTGCGAATTCGGCGACGCTGCTTTTTGGCAACCTAGCGACGGCCGGGGCGGCGCATATCACGAACGCCTCGGGAGGGCTCGTGGAATTCACCGACCAGAGTCAGGCCGGCAGCGCCCTCATCACCAACCAGGCCGGGGGATCGGTGGTGTTCCAGGGCGCCGCGACGGCACCTGCGGCGCGCATCGTCAACCAGTCCGGCGCGACTCTGGATGTCTCAGGCTCGCTCGCATCGAGCGTCGAAATTGGTTCGCTCTCCGGGGGTGGCACCGTCGCACTCGGCTCAACCCGCCTCGCGCTCGGGGCCGCCAACCAGAACGACAGCTTCACCGGTGTGATGACGGGTACGAGTGGCTCTCTCGTGAAGGAGGGGTCCGGCACGCTGGTTTTCGCGGGGACGAACCTCTCCGGGGGTCTTACCCAGGTCAACGCCGGCGTTCTCGAAGTCGATGGCAGCCTCGCGGGCGGTCTTGCGGTGGCAACCGGTGCCAGCGCAAGCGGTGTCGGAACGATCGGTGGGGGCCTCTCCATCGCGCCGGGCGCAACGCTGCTCGCCGCAGTGCCCGGAAGCGGACTGCGGGTGACAGGCGATGTGAGCTTCGCCCCGCAATCGCGCCTGGTCACAGTGCTCAATGCGGGAGGATCGGCGGGCGAACTAACAACTCAGGGCCAGATCCACCTCACCGGCGCGATCCTCGAGATCAACCTTGCGCAGCCGGCCTCGAACTTCACCGCGGGCTCGGTCTTTCCGCTCATTCAGGCCGGCGCGGGTGTGTCGGGCCAATTTGCAAGCGTCGAGAGTCCCTTTTCCAATCTGGTGGCTGGACTGCACTATTCGGCAGACGCGGTCGACCTCGTCCTCGCTGCGGCAAAGCCTCTCACGCCGGGTTCGCAGTCCACGCCGAACCAGAGTGGTACCGCCGCAGGAGCCAGCGGGATCGGAGCACTGGTAGGACCACTCTCCGGGATCGCCCCGGCGGCCTTGGGAGGCGCACTCGACAGCCTCGATGCGAGTCCATACAGCACCCTCAGACAGGCCGCGGTCGCCGATAGTGCTCAATTCGCGGCCGACTTGGCAGCCCGCGTCGCGCTCGCGCCACCCTGTGCGCTGACTGACCCTCGCCCGCTCGGCTGGATTGCCCTCGTCAGTGGTGGCACGTCGCTCGCAGGCGACAGCAACGCCGCCGGGTATGACAGCCAGACCGAGGGGCTGCGCATCGGTGCCGATCTGATGCGCTCGTGGATCGGCGGCTTGGGCATCGCCGCACAGTTGACCACCACGCACTACGGATTTCAGGGCGGTCTCGGGAGTGCAACCGCGAGTACGACTCAACTGGGGCTAAGTCTCGATCGCAGTATCCGTGCTGTGCGCGTTTCGGGAGTGCTGAGCTATCGCATCGAGACAGAAGACGTCGCGCGCTCGGTCATGCTGCCCGGTATCGAGTCCACGGCCGGGGCTCGGACCCGCCTTTCGGGCTGGACTGGTCTTGTGCGGATCGACTGGCCCCTCTCCCTGGCCCCGACGCTGCTCTCGCCCTACCTGTCCCTGGAGTGGACTGACCTTAGCGGTGGCGGGTTCGACGAGCGGGGGGCGGGCGTCGCAGACCTTGTCGGTAGCGCAGCCCATGTTTCGGGTAACACGGCGGCCTTTGGGATCCTGGCCGCGCAGAGCCTGTCGCTGCCCCAGTTGGGAGCCCCGTTGCGAGTCGACGCAAGCCTTGCGTGGTCTCACCAGGCCGGCTCGAACAGCGCCGCCGTTCTCGCCCATTTCGAGGACAGTCCGGCCGCGTTGGGATTCGACTCGCTCGGTGTTCACCTCCCCCGCGACCGGGCACTTCTCCAGGCCGGTCTTCTGAACGCGCTCTCGCCCGCACTCGATTTCGAGGCGCGGCTCTTGGGCTCTGGCAATGGGCGCGTTCGCGAGCTTCGCGCGGCGCTCGGCGTGCGTTACCGGTGGTAGGAACGATCCGATGGGAGAGGGCTCTATTCGGCCGTCTTGAACATGCGGGGGAACGTCACCGGGCCCGTCCGGTCCAGCACGCGATAGCCCATCGCCGCGCGGCCGAGCGCCCCATCGATCGGCCCGGCCTCGCCTAGGAACCCGGCATCGAGCATGCGCTTGCGAAAGGCGCTCTTGTCGAGCGGCCGACCAAGCACGATCTCGTAGGTCCGCTGCAACTGGGGCAGCGTGAAGGGCTCGGGAAGCAGGAACGCCGGCAGGGATGTGTACTCGACCTTGCCCCGCAGGCGTGCAAGCGCCGTGGCGAGAATCCGCGCGTGATCGAACGCCATGCGGCGCGTTATGGGTGCGCCCGCCGCCATCCATTGTGCCGCGTTCGATTCCTCAAGCCGTGCCTCGGGCCGTGTTGCGTCGATCAAGGCGAAGTAGGCGTGGGTAGCAGACCAGCCGCGCGGGTCCCGCTCGGCATCGCCCCAGCTGGCCAGCTGTTCCAGGTACGGTGCCTTCACGCCCGTTTTCTCGCGCAGCTTGCGCAGCGCGCACGCCTCCAGGGACGCATCGATCGCGACATCGATGAACCCCCCGGGCAGGGCCCATTCTCCGGGGAAGGGCTCATCGGCCACGCGGGGTCGCTGAACCAGCAGGACCTTGAGGGTCTCCTCGAGAACGCAAAAGATGGCCAGATCGACCGTGACCAGCGGGCGCTCGAAATCCAGCTTCGCACGGCTGCCGTCTTTTTTCATGCCGTCACCTTGACTTCCGGACTCTGAGTTGTATTATACAACTCACATACAGTTGTACAGTACAACTTAAGGAGAATCCGCATGTTTGGCATTCGTTTCGTCAAATCCCAACCGACGGTCCACCTGCTCCAATACCGCCGCGGGCGCGTCATCCGCGAGGGCGCAGGCCTGTCCTTTTTCTACTTCGCACCAAGCAGCACCCTCGTCGCCATTCCGGTGGCAAGCCAGGAGAGCCACTTCATGCTCGAGCTCGTGACCAGCGACTTCCAGGGCGTCACCGTACAGGGACAGATCAGCTATCGCGTCCAGGATCCCCGACGTACGGCGGCGTTGATGGATTTCTCAATGGCACCGCGCGGCAAGGGCTACACGTCAGAGGATCCGAAGCGCCTCGGGGATCGCGTCGCCATGCAGGCGAAGGTCGTCATGCAGCAGGCCATCCAGTCGCTCGACCTGAAAGCCGCGCTGCGCGCCTCGGCATCCGTCGCGCGCGCGGTGCAGCAGCAACTCGGGGCCCATCCCGAGATTCTGGCACTGGGCCTTGAGATCCTGGGCGTCGCGATCGAAGCCATCCGGCCGACCCCGGACATCGCCCGCGCGCTCGAGGCCGAGGCGCGCGAATCCAATCTCAAGGCCGCCGACGATGCCATCTACCTGCGGCGCATGGCTTCGGTGCAGCACGAGCGGGCGATCCGACAGAATGAACTCGACACCGACATTGCGGTGGAGCAAAAGAAGCGCACGATCAAGGAGACGCAGTTGGAAGCCCAGGCCGCTCTGGTACGCCGCCAGAACGAGCTGCGCCGCGAGCAGATGAACTCCGACATCGAGCTCGAGGAGCGCCGCCGCGACCTGGTCGACGGGCAGGCGGATAACACGCGCACCCTGGCCGAGGCGGAGGCCCACAAAGTCGAGAGCCTGATGCTGGCCCTCGAGAAGGCCGATCCACGGGTGGTTCAGGCGCTCGCCGCCGCAGGCATGCAGCCCGGGCAGCTCATCGCTCAGGCCTTTGGGGGCATTGCCGAGAAGGCCGAGCGTATCGGCCAACTGAACGTCTCTCCGGAATTGCTGAATTCGCTCCTCGGCGGAGTCTCGTCAGCGCCCGCGGCCGCGAAGCGGGGTGCTGCATGAGCCCGAGCGGACCCAGCCATGAGCCCGGCCACGAGCGCGGCTTCCCAGTTCGTGCCGGCGGCGTTCAGCGCAAGGTGGTTCTCGTCACTCGAGCCACCCGGCTCGAGGAACTCGTCGCCCGGCACAACACCGTGGCGCAGGCACGCTTCTACTTGGAGCACCTGGGCGCGAACTTCTCGGATTATGTGGACGAGGATGCGGCCTACCGCTCAAGCCTTGCGAGGGTGCTGGCAACGCTTGAAGTCTGGGGCCGCTACCAGCGTGTGGACCGCCTGCTCGTACCCAACTTCCTCTTTGCGCCATCGGACATCGTGGTCGCGCTCGGCCAGGATGGGCTGGTCGCCAACGTGATGAAATATCTGGAGGGACAGCCCCTCATCGGCATCAACCCGGAACCGAGCCGCTGGGACGGCATTCTGCTGCCTTTCGCGCCCGACGATCTCGCCTTGCTCCTCCCGGAGGTGGCAGCCCAGGGCCGATGCGAAAAAGCCGTGACCATGGCCGAGGCGCGCCTTGCAGACGGACAGGTTCTGCGTGCCGTGAATGACCTGTTCATCGGACCTCGCTCCCACACCTCGGCTCTCTATGAACTCAGCCATCAGGGGCAAAGCGAGCTGCAATCGTCCTCGGGCCTCATCGTCTCGACCGGACTGGGCTCGACCGCCTGGATGAAGAGCGTCATCACCGGATCTGTGGCAATTGCCTGCGCGCTCGAGCACTGCCGGACCCAGCCCGACTACCGGCCGATGCCCTGGGACACCCCGAAGCTCGAGTTCGCGGTCCGCGAACCGTTTAGAAGCCGCACCTCAGAAGTCGGCCTCGTTCATGGCTTCGTCGGACCCACGAGCCCGCTGCGGATTCGCTCACGCATGCCCGATGGTGGCGTCATCTTCTCCGATGGGCTGGAGGCGGACTTCCTGCGCTTTGCAGCGGGGATGGAGGCGACCATCTCCGTCTCGGCGACGGTCGGACATCTGGTCGTCTAGACATCGGGGCGTCTGCTGCTCGTCCGCCGGCCGTGCCCTCCGCACCGCTGTCAATCAGGTGCGCGCGCCTTCTATGGGGGTCCGTGCAGGATCCCCAGGTAACGCGGGTCCTCCGAGAGGGTGTTGTGGCCTGCGCCGGGAATGACCACGAGTGTTGCCACCCCCGCGGCAAAGCGCTGCAGCAACCGGGCGGTGCTCGCATGCGGGATGACCTCGTCGAACTCGGCCTCGACGATCAAGGTCGGCACCCGGATGTGGGGCGCATAGCGCCCCGATTCGAAGCGGTCGAGAAGGAGCCAGCGAACGGGGATGTAGGGAAACCTCTGACGCGCGAGTTCCAGCACACTGTCATAGGGCGTGATCAACACCAGCCGCGTCGCCGGCCGCCGGCTCGCGAGGTAGGTCGCAACACCTGTACCCAGGCTCCTGCCGATGATCTCGATCTCCGGGTGGTCCCTTTGGACCCAATCGAAGAGTGCAAGCGCGTCGGCCTGCAATGCC
>PLEY01000163.1 GCA_003136595.1 Burkholderiales bacterium | reverse complement strand
GTGGCGGCTTCGGCGGCGGCGGTGGTGGTGGCGGCCGTGGCGGTTACGGCGGCGGCGGTGGCGGTGGTGGACGCGGCGGCTTCGGCGGCGGTGGCGCCTCGGGGAGATGGTAGCCATGCAGCTTGCACGCCTGTCACGACACCTCATTGTACCGGCCCGCCGCCGCGTGGGGCAGGCGTTTCCGCCGGCCGTGCTCGCGGCCATCGAGAGCGAGATCCGGGCGGCCGAGGCGGGACACTCGGGCCAGATCCGCTTTGCCGTGGAAGGTGTCCTGCATCCCCGCCAGGTGCTAGCCGGGCTGTCGGCCGAAGCACGCGCCCTGGAACTGTTCTCGCAGCTGCGTATCTGGGATACCGAGCAGAATAACGGTGTGCTGATCTACCTCTTGCTCGCCGACCGCAGCGTCGCCATCGTTGCCGACCGGGGCATCCACGCCCGGGTCGGCAACGCGACCTGGAGCGACATCGCGCACCAGATGGAAGGCCGCTTTGGCGCCGGCGCGTTCGAAGATGGGGCGCGGCTCGGCATACAATTGATCGCGCGCCAGCTTGCCACGCATTTTCCGGCGAGCGGTCGCGGACCCAACGAGCTGCCCGACGAGGTCGTCGTGCTCTAAGAGGCGTTGGCCGATGCGCCGATTGCGCGTCGCGCTGGTGCGCAGTAACTTTGAGTCGGGGAGCCCGTGGCCCGTGGCGCGTGGGCGCATGGCTTCGGTCGATCCCAGCCGGGCCACCATCCGTACCGCCGGTCGGCGTTCACAGCAAAGGAGATGCCAGGATGCCCACTCGTATCAACCCGAGCGTTGCCGATCTCCCGGCGCAGGCGCAGCACCTGCGCGCCGTGCTGATCGAAGGTGAGACGCTTCTCGCCTGGGCGGCCCAACGACGCATCTTTGCGCTCTTGCGCCGGCGCGAGATCATCGCAGCGACCAGCGGCCGTTTCATCGCGCTGCGCCGCGGCCTGTTCGGCGGCTTCGAGCTGACCGACCTGCGCTGGCAGGACTTGCGCGACGCGAAGGTGCGCGTCGGCATCCTCGGTGCCGACCTCACCCTGACTGCGGGCGGGCAGTCGGATCTCGCCACCGGTGGCGGCGGCTCCCGGGTGCTGTCCTATCAGGGCTTCGAGAAGGACGAGACCGAGGAGATCTACCGGATTGCGCAAAGCCAGGACCAATCGTGGCGCGAGAAGCGGCGCATCCGCGAACTCGACGAACTGCGGGCGCGTTCGGGAGGCGTGCAGCTCGGCGCGTCAGGCTTGGCGCCGACGGGCGCCTTAGGCGCTCCCGCCGCAGACATTGTCACGCGTCTGCAGCAGGCCAAGCAGATGCTCGATGCGAAGCTCATCAGCGATTCCGAATACGAGGCCATCAAGGCCCGGGTCATCAACAACGTCTAGGGCCGGGCGCATCCCATGCCCCGCGTCCCGCACCACGCCTGCCCATACTCCTGGGTCGCATTGCACGGCCTCTCGCCGGTGTTCGCGGCGTTCATCCAGGCACTGCAGACGACCTCCGGGCGGCCCGCGGATGCTGCCGCCACGCCCGTCAGAAATGTTTAGTAATTATGTTAACTAAACAATCGGGGAGCGCGGACCTCGGGCGCTGCTTTTCAGGACTTCGCTTGTTGCGATGCAACGAGAGATGTTGTTGACAGGTCGGGTGGCGCGCGATTAGTTTAGTAAATGTTACCTGAGATAAACCGTTCGGCGCGACTCGCCCACCGGTCATCAGAGCAACCACTACCGCGGCTTTCCCGAGTCCGGTCGGATTCGTAGCGGGCAGGGCGCGGCCTTAAACACACATCGAACAACCAGTTCGAGTACCCGAGGAGACTTGTAATGAGCAAACGCACGAGAGGCTTGCTGGCGGCCGTCTTGACAGGTTGCATGGCCTGCGCAGTGAGTGTGACAGCGCAGGCCAAGCAGCTCACGCTGTGCTGGGCGGCGTGGGATCCTGCCAATGCCCTGGTCGAACTGGGCAAGGACTTCACCGCCCAGTCCGGCATCGAGATGAAATACGAATTTGTGCCGTGGACGAGCTATGCGGACCGCTTCCTGAACGAGCTGAATTCGCACGGCAAGTTGTGCGATCTCATCATCGGCGACAGCCAGTGGGTCGGTGGGGCCGCCGAGAACGGCCACTACGTGAAGCTGAACGACTTCTTCCAGAAGAACAACATCTCGATGAACGACTTCATGCCGGCGACGGTACTTGGGTATTCGGAGTGGCCGAAGAACACGCCCAACTACTGGGCCCTGCCGGCGATGGCGGACGCCGTCGGCTGGACCTACCGCAAGGACTGGTTCTCAAGGCCGGAAATCCGGGCCGAGTTCAAGGCCAAGACCGGTCGCGAGCTCGCACCTCCCAAGACCTACGATGAGCTCAAGCAGATTGCCGAATTCTTCCAGGGTCGCAAGATCGACGGCAAGACGGTCTACGGGGCCTATATCTTCACCGAGCGCGGCTCGGAGGGCATCACGATGGGCGTGACCAACGTGCTCTACGACTATGGCTTCCAGTACCAGGACCCGAAGCACCCCTACCACATGGACGGCTTTGTCAACTCGCCCGAGGCGGTCAAGGGGCTCGAATTCTACAAGTCGCTCTACAAGTGCTGTACGCCGCCCGGCATGACCAACGCCTACATGCAAGAAGGTCTGGATGCCTTCAAGTCGGGCCAGGTCGCCATGCAGATGAACTGGTTCGCGTTCTTCCCGGGACTCTACAAGGACCCCAACGTCGGCGGTGACAAGATCGGCTTTTTCGTGAACCCGGGCGCCAAACTGCACGCCACGCAGCTCGGTGGGCAGGGCATCTCAGTGGTCTCCTACTCGGATCACAAGGACGATGCGCTCGCCTACATCAAGTGGTTCGCGCAACCGGCCGTGCAGAAGAAGTGGTGGGCTCTCGGGGGCTACTCGGCGAGCAAGGCAGTGGTGCAGGATCCGGGCTTCCCGAAGAGCGCGCCGTTCGCACCTGACTTCCTCGAGTCGATGAACATCGTCGTCGATTTCTGGGCCGAGCCCTCGTATGCGACGCTCCTGCTCGACATGCAAAAGCGCACCCACGACTATATCGTGGCCGACAAGGGCAGCGCCCAGGAGGCCCTGGATCTGCTTGTCAAGGACTGGACGAAGGTGTTCCACGAGGAAGGCAAGATCTAGGACACACCCGACCCACCTGTCGTCAGAAAACCCCCGCGTGCAGCTGGCGCGGGGGACCAGCGAGTCGCACTTCTAGACCTCCGATGAGTTCCCTTCCGACCCAAGATCCGCTTTACGCAACCCGTGCGGGCGCAGTTGGCGCAGCCGGTCTCGGCCGCTTTCGGGGTCTATCCGACCGGGCGATCGCCTGGTGGTTCGTGGCACCCTCGATCCTGCTCCTGCTTGCGATCAACATCTTCCCGCTCATCTGGACGATCCGCCTGTCGTTCACGAACTTCCGGGCGAACATGCCAAGCGCGCCCATCCGCTGGGTCGGCCTCGACAATTATGTCGACATCCTGACCGACGAGGACATCTGGACCGCGATGCAGGTGACGGCGCGTTTCGTGGTGGCGTCGATCAGCTGCGAGGTGCTGCTCGGGTTCGGACTCGCGCTCCTCATCAACCGGCGTTTTCGGGGGCACAGCTTCTGGACCACCCTGATCCTCTGGCCGATGATGCTCTCGCCGGCGGTCGTCGGCAATTTCTGGACCTTCCTGCTGCAGCCCCAGACGGGCCTTTTCAACGACACCGTCAGCGCCCTGACCGGGATCGATGCCGCGTCATTCTCGATGATCGGAGACGTCTCGCTCGCCCCCTGGACGATCGTCATGGTGGACACCTGGATGTGGACCCCCTATGTCATGCTGATCTGTCTGGCGGGTCTGCGTTCCATCCCCGACTACATCTACGAGGCGGCGGCCATCGACCGCGCCTCGCCGTGGCGCCGGTTCTGGTCGATTACGCTGCCGATGGTGCTGCCGTTCCTGATGCTCGCGATCCTGTTTCGCGTGATCGAGAACTTCAAGATGTTTGACATGGTCAATCTGCTGACCTCGGGGGGGCCCGGTTCGGTGACCGAGACCGCCTCGATAACGCTCAAGCGCGCCGCCTTCGAGAAGTGGCATACCGGCTACGCCTCGGCGCTGGCGATCATCATGTTCGTGACGGTGTTCGGTGCGGCGAACATCTACGTGAAGGCGCTAAACCGCGTCAAAGAGCGCTGATGGCCACGACCAGCGCCCATTCGACTGTCGAGGCGTCCCCCCGCTCGCGCGCCGTGGCCGCATCCATCGTCATCCTCTACGCCCTGGTGACGCTGGCGCCATTGCTGTGGATCGTGCTGACGGGCTTCAAGAGCCAGGAAGATGCGATCGCCTACCCGCCCAAGATCCTCTTCCAGCCCTCGCTTGAAGGGTATGTGAATCTGTTCACCATCCGTTCACGCCAGACGCCGGAGACCATCGCGAGTCTGCCTCCCGCGAACTCCTGGTACGAGCGCCTCGCGCGCGAGCGCAACATGGTCATCGCCGGACCCTCGAAGTTCGTGCCGCGCTATGTGAATTCGCTCGTGATCGGCTTCGGCTCGACCTTTCTCGCCGTGTTCCTCGGCACGCTTGCCGCCTACGCGTTCTCGCGGTTTCGCATCCCGATCGCCGATGATCTCCTCTTCTTCATCCTCTCGACCCGCATGATGCCGCCAATCGCGGTCGCGATCCCGATCTATCTCATGTACCGTCAGCTCGGACTCACCGACACCTATCTCGGCATGATCCTGCTCTATACGGCAGTCAATGTCTCGCTCGCGGTCTGGCTGCTCAAGGGCTTCATCGACGAGATCCCGATCGAATACGAGGAGGCCGCGCTCGTCGATGGCTACAGCCGGCTGCACGCTTTCGTCAAGGTCGTCCTGCCCCAGGCGGTCACGGGCATTGCGGCGACGGCCATCTTCTGCCTCATCTTCGCCTGGAACGAGTATGCCTTTGCACTGCTGCTCACGAGCGGCACGGCGCAGACGATGCCGCCCTTCATCCCCTTCATCATCGGCGAGGGAGGCCAGGATTGGCCCGCGGTCGCGGCCGGCACGACGCTTTTCCTCCTGCCGATCCTGGCCTTCACGGTGCTCCTGCGCAAGCACCTCTTGCGCGGCATCACGTTCGGGGCGGTGCGCAAATGAGCGACTCCGTCCAGCAGGTCAGGCGCCGCCCCGCGTGGCTTCGCCGCGGCCCCTGCGAGGGGTTCTCGATGGCGCTCATCGGCCTCGGTATCGTCATGCTGATGCAGCCGTTCTGGCTGCGGGTCTATACATGGTCGTTTCTCGTCATTCTGGCGGGCACGGTGGGTTTTGTGATCAGCAGTCATTTGCGGGATTGACGCGTGAGCCAGATCAAGCTTGAGGCCGTCCAGAAGCGCTTCGACGATTTCGTCGCCGTGCGCGATTCGACCTTCACGATCGATGACGGCGAGTTCTTCGTGCTGCTCGGCCCTTCAGGATGCGGCAAGACCACGACGCTGCGCATGATCGCCGGGCTCGAGTTGCCCACCAGCGGCAGGATCTATCTGGATGGCGAGGACGTCACCGAGCGGACCGCGCGCGAGCGTGACATCGGCTTCGTGTTCCAGCTCTTTGCGCTCTATCCGCACCTGAACGTGCGCGAGAACATCGCCTTTCCGCTGCGCTGCCAGGGAGTGCCGCGCGGCGAGATCAAGGAGCGCGTCGCAGCCGTCGCGAGACTGCTGCAGATCGAGCACCTGCAGGGGCGCCGCGTGGCGGGATTGTCGGGGGGCGACAGCCAGCGCGTGTCTCTCGCACGGGCGATCGTCAGGCGCGCGAAGGCCTTCATGATGGACGAACCCCTGGGCGCGCTCGACTCGGAGTTCCGGCAGCTGATGTGCGGAGAACTGCGTCGCCTGCACGACCGGATCGCCGCGACCACGGTCTACGTCACCCACGACCAGNNGCCGGCTTCATCGGCAGCCCCGCGATGAATTTCCTGGCACTGCGCACAAGCCTCGCTCCAGGCCAGGACACGGTGCGTCTGGGCGAGGTCACGGTGCCGATACCCGCCGTCGCCGAGGGGATGGCCGAGCGCGACCTGATCCTCGGCGTGCGTCCGGAGAACGTCACGCTCCAGGATGAGGGGGGGCTGCGCGGCGCGGTCTTTGGCACGGAGTACATGGGCACGTTCCAGATCGTCACGGTGCACACGTCCCATGGCCCGGTCAAGGCGCGCGTGTCGTCGGCCGAGCCGGTGGCCGCAGGGCAGACGGTCGGGCTTGGCCTGCGGGCCGAGCAGATCGTGCTCTTCGAGAAGGACTCGGGGCGCCTCCTGCCCCGCGCAGCGCCCCTGGCCCCGCCCGCCACATCCGGGCCGCGCGAGGATCGACGCGCTGCTCACGCCGCGCCGCGAGCGACCCATGTCTGAGATCATCCTGCAAGGGTTGAGCAAGCACTTCGGCACGGTCGCAGCGCTCGTCGACGTGAACCTTGCCATCGCCGATGGCGAGTTCGTGGTGCTGCTGGGCCCCACCGGGGCGGGCAAGACGACGCTCCTGCGACTCATTGCGGGCCTCGAGCGTGCCGATGCGGGTCGCCTTAGCATCGGCGCGCGCGAGGTGTCGCGCGACCCGCCGGCGCTGCGTGATGTCTCCTTTGTGTTTCAGCGCTATTCGCTCTATCCTCACCTGACGGTGTTCGACAACCTCGCCTTCCCGCTGCGCGCACCGATGCGCCGCATGCACCGGGAGGAGATCCGCAAGATCGTCCGGGAGACGGCAGCGCTGGTGCGCATCGACCACAAGCTCGAGACGCCGGTCACCCGTCTGTCCGGCGGCGAGATGCAGCGTGTCGCGATCGGCCGCGCCCTGGTGCGCCGACCGGCTGTCTACCTGATGGATGAGCCCCTGTCTTCGCTGGATGCCAAACTGCGCGCCGAACTGAGGCTGGAGCTCAAGCACATTCAGCGCGATCTGGGCGCGACCATCCTCTACGTGACCCATGATCAGACCGAGGCCATGACCATGGCCACCCGTATCGGCATCCTCGAGGCCGGACGTCTGGTGCAGATCGGCACGCCCCGCGAAATCTACGAGCGCCCGCACAACACCTATGTGGCGCAGCGGCTCGGCACGCCCCGCATCAATCTCCTGCCGGCCGAATTTTTCGGCGACGACGCCTTACCCCCTGACGTGGCGACGGTCGGCGCACGCAGTGAGCACATCCGCCTGGATGCCAACCCGAGCGGCCGCGCCCTCGTGACCTTGGTCGAACAGCTGGGCAACGAAACCCACGTGCACCTCGAGGCCGCGGGCCACAGCATCGTCTGCCTGGCGCCGCCCGGCTGGGTGCCCGAGACCGGTGCGCGCGTCGGCCTCACCTTTGCCGGGGTGCTTTACTTCGGTCGCGACGGCACCCGGCTCGAGGCCGCCGGTGCCACCGATGAGAGGAGGGAACTTGCCGTTCACTAGCCGCGAACTGGCGCCCCTGGTCGAGGGCGTGTGTGCCGAGGTGATCGCGCATGAGAAGGAGCTGACCGAACTCGACCGCGCCATCGGCGATGCTGATCACGGCCTCAACATGGAGCGCGGCTGCAAGGCGGTGCGCGAGCGCCTGCCGGGCTGGGCGGAGCTGGCTCCGGGCGCCTTGCTGAGCGAGGCCGGCAAGACCCTGGTCATGACGGTGGGCGGGGCCTCCGGGCCGCTCTTCGGCACGCTCTTCATGCGTCTCGGCCAGGGCCTGGGCGACGCTGCCGCGATCACCCGCGAGGGCCTCGTCCTCGCGCTCGGCGAGGCGCTCGTCGCGGTCCGGGCGCGCGGGCGCGCGCAGGCGGGTCAGAAGACCCTGCTCGATGTCCTCGAGCCGGTCTACGCCAGGCTCGGGGAGCAACCCGCGGTCTCGCTCGCAGCGCTGGCGGCAACCGCCCAGGCGGCGGCCCGCGCGACCATTGACCTGCGGGCCGAACGGGGGCGAGCCTCGTTTCTCGGTGAGCGCAGCCGGGGTCACATGGATCCGGGAGCTTATTCAAGCGCGCTCATCATCTGCGCCGTGTGCGAGCACCTCGGCAAAGGGGACGCCGCTCTGCGCTCTGGCACAATGGATATCAAACAGGAAGAAGACCGGAAATGAACCAGAACGTGGGTATTGTCATCGTTTCGCATTCCCCTGACGTGGCACGCGGTACGGCCGACATGGTGCGCCAGATGGTCGGGCCCGAAGTGCCTCTCGCCTGGTGCGGCGGCAACCCGGAAGGGGGTCTGGGCACCGATGTGCAGTCGGTGATGGGCGCCGTCCGCAAGGTCTGGTCGGCGCGCGGCGTCGCGATCCTGGTCGATCTTGGCGGTGCCGAGACCAACAGCGAGATGGCCCTCGAGATGCTGCCGCCCGAGATGCGGGCGAGCACCGTGGTGTGCAATGCCCCGATCGTCGAGGGCGCCGTGATGGCGGCCACCGAGGCGAGTGGCGGCTCGGATCTGGACGCGGTGCGGCGTGCCGCCGAAGAACTCTATCCCCGCTGACGATGATGGAATCCGAAGACCATCGCCCCGAAGAGAAGGCAACCGGCTCGGCGTGGCTCGTTCACGCGTCGGGCCTGCATGCCCGACCGGCGATCAAGCTGACCAAGCTCGCCAAACGCTTCTCTGCTGACGTCGTCGTGGGCACCCAGGCGGGCGGCCCCTGGAAGGACGCCAAGAGCATCGCCCAGGTGCTGTCGATGAAGGTGCCGGCCCGCGAGACCCTGTTCTTCGAGGCGCGCGGGGCCGACGCGGCGGCGGCGATCGCGGCGCTCGTGGGTCTGGTCAATGCCGATTTCGAGCCCGCCCTCGATGCCCTGTCGTTGACCCAGGGTGCCGGCAACGAGCCCAGCTGAGTCAGCCATGTCCGCATCGATGCTCCGGGTTCACGGCACGGTCGCCTCGCCCGGACTGGCCGAGGGGCCGCTGTACTTTCTCGATGACGAACCGGCGAGCGTGCGCACCTTCGACGCGCTGCCGCCGGCCGAAGCATTCGAGGCGGCGCTTGGCCAGGCGATCGCCGAGATCGAGCACTTGGGCCGCGCCACCCTGGACGAGAATGCGCGTGCGCTCCTCGAATTCCAGGTGGCGATGCTCGAGGACGAGAGCCTGTTGGAGCCGGCGCGTGCGGCACTACGGGAGGGGCTCGATGCCGGTGCGGCCTGGCGGCGCGCCATCGAGCTCCAACTCGCCCAGTTCGAGAGTGCGGAGGATCCCTATTTCCGCGCCCGCAGTGCCGACCTCGAGGACATGCGCGAACGCGTGCTGCGCTGCCTCGCCGGCGCGCGCGCGAAGCGCATCCCGCCTGGCGCCATCGTCGTCGCGCGCGACCTCGTGCCCTCGCGTTTTCTCGAGACCGACTGGCAGGGCGGCGGGATCGCGCTCTCGGGCGGTAGCGCCAAGTCCCATGTCGCGATGCTCGCGCGCTCGCGCGGTGTGCCGATGTTGATCGGCACCCCACCCTGGGATCCGAACGGCCATCGCGAGGCGCTGCTCGACACCGAGGCCGGCACACTCATCGTCTCCCCCGCCACGGAAGTGCGGGCGGCCTTCGCGCGCCGCCTCGCCGGGTTGCAGAGCGCAAAGGCCGCGGCCGATAGCAGCCTGTCCGGACCGGCCGTGACGCAGGGCGGACAGGTGATCAAGGTCATGATCAACATCGCCGATGTGGGCGAGCTCGCCCGGCTCGATCCCGCCCACTGCGACGGCATCGGCCTGGTGCGCACCGAGTTGCTCCTCAAAAGCCGCGCCGAACTGGGCGACGAGGAGGGCCAGTATGCCGCCTACTGCAGCATCCTGCGCTGGGCGCGCGGCGCGCCGGTCACGATCCGCACGCTCGATGCCGGTAGTGACAAGCCGATTCCCGGCTATACGGTGGAGGAGAGCAACCCGTTTCTCGGCACCCGGGGAGTGCGCCTGTCGCTCGCCAATCCCGAGCTCTTTGCGATCCAGCTGCGCGCCTTGTGCCGGGCGGCCCACCTGGGCCCGCTGCGGGTCATGGTGCCGATGGTGACCCTGCCTGCGGAACTCGCGGCGGCCAAGCGCCTGCTCGATGAGGTCGCAGCCGAGCTCTTGGCGCGGGGCATCGCGCACCGGCGCCCGGAGCTTGGCATGATGGTCGAGGTGCCGGCCGCAGCGCTGACGATCGACCTGTTCGATGCGGCGTTTCTCTCGATCGGCTCGAATGACCTGATCCAGTACGTGAGCGCGGCCGGTCGCGATCTGGCCCACCTGGGGTCCTTGCAGGAACCGCTGCAGCCGGCGGTGCTGCGGCTCATCGAGACGGTCGTGAGTGCCGCAGGAGACCGGGCCATCGATGTCAGCCTGTGCGGCGACATGGCCGCCGAGCCACGCTGTGTCGCCCCGCTCGTTGCCCTCGGGTTGCGCAGCCTGTCGGTGGCGCCGGTCGCGCTCGCGCGCGTCAAGTCCGCGATTCGCGCGCTACCCTAGGGACAGCGCGCTGCCGTGGCCGAGCCGAAGAAGAAGATCCCCGACCCCCTGGCCGTGCCGCAGTACAAGCGCGTCTTGCAGGAGGTCCTCGAGAATCGTCCCTCGGGGACGCGCCTGCGCTTGGCCGAGGTGCTTGGCAAGAACCGCAGTTTCATCTCCCAGATCTCGAATCCGGCCTACAACGTGCCGATTCCGGCGCGCCATGTCGAGCGCATCTTCGAGGTCTGCCATTTCTCGCCCGCGCAGCGCGCCCAGTTCCTTGAGGCCTACGCGCTCGCCCACCCGGCGCGCCTGCCGGAACCGGTGCTGCCGCCGCGTTTTCGCGAGATCAGGCTAAAGGTGCCCGATCTGCACCACCCCGAGCGCAATCGCCACCTCGAGGACCTGCTCGCCGATGTGGCGCACCGTATCGGGCGCCTCTTGGAGGATGATTGACCCGCGTCGCACTCATGGAGGAGATATGAAAAAGTTCTTGAACGATACCGAGACGCTCTTGCACCAGAGTCTCGATGGCTTTGCCCATTGTCACCGCGAGCTTCTCGAGCTCGATCCGGACTATCGCTTCGTCGCCCGTCGCCCGCCGCGTCGCGACAAGGTGGCGCTCATCTCCGGCGGTGGCAGCGGCCACGAGCCGCTCCACGCGGGGCTGGTCGGGCGCGGCATGCTCGACGCCGCCTGTCCGGGCCAGATCTTCACCTCGCCCACACCTGACCAGATGCTGGCTGCAGCCGAGCATGTGGGCGGGGCGCCAGGTGTGTTGTTCATCGTCAAGAACTATGAAGGCGACGTGATGAATTTCGCGATGGCAAGCGAACTCGTCACGGGACGCACGGCGACCCTCATCGTCAACGACGACGTCGCGGTCCAGAATTCAACCTACACCACCGGCCGGCGCGGCATCGCGGGCACCCTGGTGGTCGAGAAGATCCTCGGGGCCGCGGCCGAGCGCGGGCTGGACCTGTCTCGGCTCGTGGAACTCGGTGAACGCGCCAATGCCGCAACGCGCTCGATGGGCGTGGCCCTCACGAGTTGCACGGTCCCGGCGGTCGGCCGACCGACCTTCGAGCTTGGCTCAGGCGAGATGGAGATGGGGGTGGGCATTCACGGCGAGCCGGGGCGCCGGCGCGTGGCGCTCGCCAGTGCCGATGCAATTGCGAGCGAGCTCGTGGCGGCAATCCTCGAGGATTTCAGCAGCGAGCTCTCAGGCGAGGTGCTGCTCTTCGTCAACGGCTTTGGCGCGACCCCATTGCTTGAGCTCTATCTCGTCTACGATGCCGCGCACCGGGCACTCCTCCAACGCGGCCTGAAGGTCGCGCGCAGCCTTGTGGGCAGCTACGTGACCTCGCTCGACATGGCCGGCTGCTCGGTCACCATAACGAGGCTCGATGCCGAGTTGCGCGAACTTTGGGACGATCCGGTTGCGACCGCCGCGCTAAGCTGGGGCGGGTAGCACCGCAGCCCGAGGGGCCCGGCGCCGGACTCCGGGCGCGCCGCTGGTAGATGGTATTCTGCCGGTTCGCGCGGTTTTGGGGACCGGCACGCATCCTGCGGAGTGGCATGTTCGAAGGGCCTTGGCAGTGGCTGTTTCTGGGGCTGTCCGCCTTCTATGCGGGCATGCAGAATGCGCTCGCCGGTGGCGGCACGTTCATCACCTTCCCCGCGCTCCTCCTCGCCGGTCTTGATCCGCTTGGCGCCAACATGACCTCGACGGTCGCCCTCTTTCCCGGGCAGATCACGGTCGCTGCGACCGGACGCAGCATGGCCGAGGGCGTGGGGCCCATGTCGCTGCGCAAACTGGTCGCGATCAGTCTGGCCGGCGGGGTGGTGGGGGCGATCCTGCTCGAATTCACGCCGCCCGCGTTCTTTGCGCGCCTCGTGCCCTGGCTCGTGCTGTTTGCGACCCTGGTGTTCTTCTGGGGCAGTTTTGTGCGGAGGCCCTCAGGCAGTGATCCGGCGCGTCGGCTGTCGGTGGGCACGCTCTCGGGCTTGCAGCTCGCCATCTCGATCTATGGCGGCTACTTCGGAGGCGGCATCGGTTTTCTGATGCTGGCGGTCCTGACCGTCGCCGGCCAGCCCGTCCGTGCGGCCGGCGCGACCAAGAACGTGCTGGCGATGGTGATGAACGCAGTTGCCACGCTCATCTTCGCGACTTCGGGGCGGGTGCAGTGGGCCTTTGCCGGCATCATCTGCATCTGTGCCTTGGCCGGCGGCGTGCTCGGCACCTGGCTCTTGCGCCGACTGCCGGAGAAACTCCTGCGGGGCTTCGTGGTGGCTGTGGGTTCGCTGCTCACGGTGTGGCTGTTCGCGCGGGGCGCCTAGCCGCCGACGCGACAGGCTCCCGCACCGGCTCAGCCCCACCTGGCAACTCCGCTCGGGATCTCCGCCTGTTTGGGCACTCAGGTGGGCAAGACTTGACAGGTAATCCGCATTCGACCCTAATAGCAGCGTTTTCGAGTCCCGGCGCACCGAGGCAGGGCGAGGCTGGGTGGTTCGTCTGGCAACTTGGTTCAACTTCTGGAGGTGTTCGATGAGTCTGCTCAGTGGTCTGGTGGGTGAATTGAGTAGCGCGGCAGCAAATCCGAACCAGGCTGCCGTCATGCAGGGCGTGATGGGACTTCTGAATTCACCCGAGGTCGGGGGACTGCCTGGCCTCCTGCAGAAGTTCCAGCAGTCGGGCATGGAGGCGCATGTCGCCTCGTGGGTGTCCACTGAGACCAACATCCCGATCTCCGCCGAGCAGATCCAGCAGGTCCTCGGCAGTGCCGCCGTCCAGCAGGTGGCGCAGGGCGCCGGCATCTCCCAGGCCGAGGCCTCGGCTCACATCGCGAGCCTGTTGCCGGCGATCGTGAATCATCTGACCCCCAATGGCTCCGTGCCGCCTTCGAATTCTCTCCTGGAACTGGGACTCGGGTTTCTGAAGAACGCCTAGTCTTTCGTGGGGCGAACTCTTCGTTCCGCCCCGGGTCAGAGCAATACACGCGCCCGACACGCGTGTCGACGCGTGTCGACGCGTGTCGTTTAGCGGGGAGCGCCAGGTCCGGCCCCGCAAGATTCAACGGACCCGGATGCCCGCGCGCGGCTTCGCCCTGTTGATGGGCGGGTCCTTGGAACGGCCTTCGCGAACCCTGCCCCCGCTTTCGGGTCTGCCGCGAGCCTTGAACCTCCCTGGCCGGGGACGGGGACGAAACTGCACGACAGCAAGCATCGTCGCGCCCTGCCTCTCGGGCGCGTGCGCTGCGCCGAGCCAACCACAGAACACAAGAGACGAGCATGTCACCCGAAGCCTACATCGTGATCGAACACCGCCTGAAGGAGGAGTCGGCCGATCCCGATTCCATCGCCATCCTGCCGAATGCGACCCAGATCCTGGGCGTGTTCGCTACGGCTCCCGAGGCGGTGCGCTGGGTGCTGAAGACCTTCGAGGAGACGGCCGGCGCGCGCCGCCAGTTCACCGAAGCGGAGAAGCTGGCCCTGTTCAACGTCCTCGTGGCCACCGATCCATTCATCGAGAATGTCTACAAGCCCGTTGTCATTCCCCTTATGACCGGCAAGGTGATGCAGATCCTGGCCGGACGGATGCTGGGTGGCCTCGCGCAGAAACTCGACAACAAGATCCCATCCTAGACCTCGCCTGCTGGAATGCGCGGCGTCGACGCGGCCCGGCCGTACGCCGCGGCCCGTACCGGGGGGGCTGGGCTGGAGCCAGGCAGCGCTGCTTGCGTTGGCTACCTGAGTGAGCTACTTGGGCCAGCTACCTGCGCCGGCGTCGGACATCGTGGCGGTTCCAGTACTGGAACTCGTCCTTGTGCACTTCCACATCGACTTCCATGACGCGCTGCTGTAGCCGCTCCTGGACCTCTGCGACCGCCTGGTTATAGATCACCGGTCCGATCTCCTCGAGGAAGAAACCCAACAGCGCCCCGGCGCCGATGTTGCCGATCGGCTCGTCCATGTTCTCACGGAAATAACGCTCGATCGAGGCGATGGCCTGGGTGCGCGCTTCCTTGGCGATCTCGATTGTCATGGTCGTCCTGGCAAGATTCCCAGCGCTGGCAGCAAACGGGGCGGCGCGCATCAAAGCTAGCTCGCACCGCACAGTTACCGCACAGTCCCCGCGTACTTTAACGTGAACCGGCACGCCATGCTGCGGGACGAGAGACTCAACCGGGACGGGTCCTTGATCCGCCATGGCAAACTGTTCCGCTAGCCACGCCAGGCCGCGCGCCTTGATATTGCGCGCCGCATTGGCGTCGCGGTCGTGGAGCGTGCCGCATACGGCGCACGTCCACTCCCGTACGTCGAGCTCGGCGCGGCCCTTGGGGCCCAAGCGGGCGCCGCACATGTGGCAAGCCTGGGTGGTGAAGCTTTCGTCGATTTCTTGAAACCATGCACCCGCGTCATCGCATTGGTACTTGAGCATGGTTCGATAGCTACTCCAGCCGGTATCGAGCACCGACCTGGCTGGGTNNGCGCGCACCCGGTCTGTCTTGCCGGCGCGCTGCGCCACCGCGAGTTGCGTCTCGCGGTGGCGATAGAAGCGCTGTGTGGTCACGGCCGGGCCGGTGGAGGGCGTCATGAAGTCCTTCAGCCCCAGGTCGACACCGAGGGGGTCAGTGGCTTCGAGCGCGACGTCACGCGGCTTGGTCACGACGGTGCAGAAGAG
>PLEY01000112.1 GCA_003136595.1 Burkholderiales bacterium | reverse complement strand
CTCCCACCCTTCCCACCCTTCCCACCCTTCCCGTCCACATCCGTCGGACACCGGCGCGCCAAGGATGCGAGCATGAACTAGGTGTCTGAAATCGCTACATTCCTAGCGCTTAAGATCGACCTTCTGCTCGGAGCGGTCCTGCTCCTCGTACTCGCCAAAAGCGCTGGCGCGGTGCGCTACCTGCCCAATGGCACGGTCGGCATCGTCGAGGCGGGTGCGACCAAAGCGAAGGTCGACGCCTTCGGTGGCCCGGAGTGCCAGCTCGCCCAGCAGGTGTTCGAGAAATTTGCCGATGCAATCAAGGCCGGCGGCGTTCCGATCGTGCCGCAGATCCAGGTCGGATCTGACCGTGACACGACGGGTGCCGGGGGCACGCTAGTCGATGCGCTCCTGGCCATGGTCATGCGCGCTCAGCGCATCATGCCGAAAGCCAGGGCGGCCGCAAACGGCCAGGCGCTCGAGGGCCCGACG
Organism: Burkholderiales bacterium; assembly: GCA_003136595.1. GTDB lineage: Bacteria > Pseudomonadota > Gammaproteobacteria > Burkholderiales > Burkholderiaceae_D > BOG-994. The sequence goes on along the minus strand of PLEY01000112.1, from coordinate 29,927 downwards.
CACCGGAGCTGAACTCCTGACTGACTTGGGGAGTGGCTGCAGGCCCCGGTGCGGCGTCACGTTGCCCGGGCCGGACGGTCCCTTCTGGCGCCGGCTCCCCCCTCTTTCATCCAGCTGTTCTGAGGGCCTAAGCGGCCGTGCGGCGTCGGGAGGCGAAACCCAGGAGGCCCAGTCCGCTTAAGAGAAGCGGCAGCGCCGTGGGCAGCGGCACCGGGCTCACCGAGGTGAACTCGAAGTCGAGCAGGCGGTTGCTCTGTGTGCCATACACCTCAAGGTAGTTCGGATCCGCGTTGGCCGCGATCACGCTTGCGGCGTTCTGCAAGAGTCCGCCCACATCCAGGGGTCCGGGCGTCTGGGAACTCGTCAGCGGACCAAGGCTTAGCACCACGACGTTCGCGCCGTTGCCCTGCTCGGCATTCCAGGTGTAGCCGCTGATCCCATTGCCGCCCCCGGTGATGGTGTCAAAGCCACCTGTATCCGTTGCGCTCGTGAACAGTCCGGAAGGGGTGTTGATGAAAAAATTGAAGACCTGGGTCGCGGAACTGGCGTTCGAGCCGGTGTAGTTGAGATTGTTGGTGGTCGTTCCAGCGGTGGGATTGAGTACGAAGTACCCCGAGATCGTCTGGCCGACCGCACTGGTCGAGTCATAGGTGTCGTAGCTGATCCTGGCCGTGAAGTCATAGGTGACCGGGGCTGCGAGCGCGGCGCCGCAGGGGCCCAGCACAAGCGCCGCCGCGAGAGCGTGCTTCAGGAGAAATTTCATCGCGATCCTTTGTCGGTGGTTCGGGTGTGGTGGGCGGGCGGCATCCAGCTGACCGGCTCGGCTGTCAGGGTCGGATGCCTGGACCAATCCTAAGCGTCGAACAAGAAGGTACAGCGGCGGTGATGGCGCCAAGCGCTAGTCCTAACGGACCGGGCCATTGGGGCTGGCATTGCGGGGGCTTGCCCTCTCCTGTGGCGCGCGCTTCGCGTGTGCTCGGTTTGAAGTGGATGTGGTGGGGATTTGAGCGGGGATTTGAGTGGAAATTTGAGTAGGGATTGGATCGGGAATCTGTCCCCCTATGGGATCAGCCGCAGGAGTCCAGGCAGGGCCGCGCGTGCATTGGCGGTGGTGCGCGCTGCGATCTGTGCGGGCGTTGCGCTGCGCAGTGCGCACAGCGTCTGCGCAATGCGCGGCAGCTGGTCGGGCGTATTGCGGGCCCGATACAGCCAGGCCGGTGCGATATCCGGTGCATCGGTCTCAAGGACCAGGCCGGTGTCGGGCAACGTGCTCGCGAGCCTTCTGATCTGCAGCGCGCGCTCGAAAGTCATCGCACCTCCAAAGCCGAGCTTCAAGCCCCGCGCGATGAAACCCTCAGCCTGTTGCTGGCTGCCATTGAAGGCATGGGCGATGCCGCCAGGCACTTCGATCTGGCGCAGACCGGCCAAGAGCAGGTCGGCCGAGCGCCGCACGTGCAACAGCACCGGCAAGCCAAAGCGCCGGGCGAGCTTCAACTGCTCGCGATAGAACCAGCCCTGCGTGGCACGCGCCGCGTCGGTCTTCAGAGGTTCAAGAAAGAAGTCCAGACCGATCTCGCCCACGGCCAGCAGTTTCGGATCGTCGCGGTACTGTGCGATGAGCCCCGCCAGAAGCTCGATGTCCGAGCGCTGTGCGCTCGGGGTTGCGAGCGGATGGATGCCGAGGGCATAGCCCGCCCCCGGGATGCGCTGGGCGAGTTCGCGCACCGCCTCGAAATTCTCCACCGACACGGCAGGGATGACGATCTGTCCGACCCCCGCCACCCGCGCGGCATCGATCACCGCCTGCCGGTCGGCAGCAAACTCCGCCGCATCGAGATGGCAGTGGGTGTCGACCCAGAGCAGGTCCTTTGCGCGACCATCGGAGTCCGGACCCGCGGCGCCGCCTGCATTCGTATCCGTGTGCGAGGGCCCGCTCGAGGCAACGCCAGTCATATCCGTAGCGCAGCGCGTGCGCCTAGAGCACGCCGTCGCGTAGCGACAGCGTGCGGCCCATCTGCGCGGCGAGTTCCAGGTCGTGGGTGACGACCACAAAGCTGGTCCGCAAGCCCTGGTTCAACTCGAGGAGAAGCTCGAACATCTCTGCGGCCGTGCCGCGATCGAGGTTGCCCGTGGGCTCGTCGGCCAGCACACACGCCGGCTCGGTCACGAGCGCGCGCGCCAAGGCCGCGCGTTGGCGCTCTCCCCCCGAGAGTTCCCCCGGCCGGTGTTCGAGGCGATGGCCCAGGCCCACGCGCTCGAGCATCGCACCGGCCCGGGCACGCGCCACATCGCCCGCCACGCGCCGGATACGCAGCGGCATGGCGACGTTGTCGATGGCGGAGAACTCGGCCAGGAGGTGGTGGAACTGGTAGACAAAGCCCAGACGCCGGTTGCGCACCCGGCCGCGCTCGGTCTCGCTCAGTTGCGCCAGATCGACGCCGTCGACGAACACGCGCCCGCCGCTGGAGCTATCGAGGCCGCCCAGGCAATGCAGGAGCGTGCTCTTGCCCGAACCGGACGCGCCGACGATGGCGACCGTCTCTCCGGCCTCGATGGCGAGGCTCACGTCGCGCAGCACGTGAACGGCCCCGGGTCCCGCTCCAAAGCTCTTGGCGAGGTGCTCGGCCTTCAGGACGATCGCCATCAATCGCCCGGCGGGACCGCGAGAAAGGCGGGCAGATCCTCGCACTGCGCCGAGAGCGCCGCAAGTCGCGGGTAGCGTCCGTTCTCGAGAACATCGGGCAGCACCGATGACACAAAACGATACGCGACGGCGGTTGTGATCACGGCCTGGCTGAGCGGCTCCTGGGGCGCGAGCGGCATGGCGCGCTCCTCGAGCAGTCCGAGGCCGGTTTCAACCTGCGCCCGAAAGCGCAGCTGCAGCGGGGCGAACTGCACCTCGGGTGGACGCAGCACGGTCTCGTAGACCTGGGCCACGGCCTTCTCGGCGGTGACCAGGGCGAGCGTGATGTGCTGTAGCGCCGCCCAGCGCGACGGACCGTGGGCGGGAATCAGCCGGCTCTCGGGAACCTGCTCGTCGAGGTAGTCGAGGATCACACTGCTGTCGGTCAGCGTCGTGCCGTCCGACAGGACGAGCGTCGGCGCTTTCAGGAGCGGGTTGTAGAGCCGAAACGCCTCGATGTTGCGAAACACCGACAGCGGGACATGCTGGTAGGTGTAGCCCTGCACGTGCAGCGAGATGGCGACACGCCGCACGAAAGGTGAATCGTAAAGACCGATGAGTTTCATGACAAAAGGCATCCTTATCTGTGCAACCCCGTCCGGGACGCCCCGGGTGGTCCGGGCGCGCGCTTGGCCCGGGCACATCCCCGAGGGCAACCGGGCGCCCCACTAATCGTAGCGTAACGCCTCGGCAGGCTCGACGCGCGCCGCACGCCAGCTGGGATAGAGGGTCGCCACCAGGCTTAGCACGATCGAGAAACAGCCGATCAGGATCACGTCGGACGTGTGCATGTCGGACGGCATGGTGTTGATGAAGTAGACGTCCTTCGGCAGGAAGCTTACGCCCAGGAGATGCTCGATGCCCGAGACGATCGAGCCGATGTTTAGCGACAGAACCACGCCCAGGACCACACCCGCCCCGCAGCCGAGGAGCCCGACGAGCGCCCCCTGGATCACGAAGATCGCGGTGATTGAGCGCGGCTGGGCACCGAGCGTGCGCAGGATGGCGATGTCGGACTGCTTGTCGCGTACCGTCATGACGAGCGAGGAGACGAGGTTCGTGGCCGCAACCATGATGATGAGCGCAAGAATCACCGACATCATCTTCTTTTCGGTCTGGACGGCGGCGAACCAGTTGCGGTTCTGCTGGGTCCAGTCGAGCACCAGGTAGTCGCCGCGCAAGAGGCGCGAGAGGTCGTAGGCCACCTCGGGCGCCCGTTGCATGTCCTTCAGTTTCAGGCGCACTCCGGTGTAGTCATCCTGCCGGAACAGGCGCAGCGCATCGTCGATATCGACGAGTGCAAGCGTGCTGTCGTACTCGTAGTGTCCCGACTCGAACACGCCGACCACCGTGAACTGCCGAAACCGCGGCATGACGCCTGCCGGGGTGACCTGACCCTCGGGGACGATCATGGTGATCCGGTCGCCCGCGCCCACGCCAAACGAACGCGCGAGCTCCGAGCCCAGGACGATGCCAAACGAGCCCGGCACGAGATCGGTGAGGTGCCCCTGCACCATGTCGCGGTCCAGATCCGATACCGCCGGCTCGGCCGAGGGCAAAACGCCGCGCAAGAGCGCGCCCCGGAAGCTCTCGCCGCGCGTGAGCAGCACCTGGCCGCTCACATAGGGTGCCGCGCCCACCACTTCGGGATCCGAGCGCACCCGGGCCGCGAGCGCCTGCCAGTCGGCGATCCCCCCCGAGCCCGAAGTCACCTCGATATGGGCCAGCACGCCCAGCATGCGGTCGCGCACCTCCTTCTGGAAGCCGTTCATGACGGAGAGCACCGTGATCAAGGCCGCGACCCCGAGCGCGATGCCCAGAACCGAGATGAATGAGACAAAGGAGATGAGGCCATTGCCAGAGCCTGCACCGGCGCGCCGTTTACCCGCGCGCGTGTAGCGCAGCCCGACCTGCAATTCGAACGGAAGACTCAAACGCCTCAGCCCTTTGAACCCGAAGCGGGAAGTTTGCCACAGTTTCAGCGCCAGCCTTTTTTGCGCCGGTCCAGAGCCCGCCTGTCGGCTGAGAGGCTCGGCCCTCGGCCTGCTNNGTCATCGTCACGCATGGCCTACAATGCGCCGTGATGAATGCCCTTGAATTCCTGGTGCCCTGCGGGCTGGTTCCCGCCGGGTTCGCGGCCACGCTGGTTGCAGACCTGCGCCTGCCCTGCCTTGGCCTCTTCGCTTCGCTCGGGCACGCGAGGCCGGCCCCGGATCTGAATGCCCATCCCCTGTCGACTCCGGACGAGGCGTGGGTGCTGCGGCACACACCCGCGACCAATCTCGCGCTCCTCTGGTTCGACAGCCTCGGTCACAGCCCCGGCGAGTTCGCGGCCGCACGCTGGATGCTCGAGCCCGCACACTTCCAGGTGGGGACGAGCCAGGTGGTCCTGGCTGACCCCGCACACCTGCAACTCGAGGCAGGCGAGAGCACCGAACTGGCTGAAGCCGCGCGCCCGATTCTTGCAGAAGCGGGCTGGCAACTGGTCGCCGCAACCCCTGAGCGCTGGTTCCTCGGGCACAGCGCGCCCATCGACCTTGGCGGCCCCTCGATCGGCTGCGCCATCGGACGCGACCTCGCGGCCTTCCTGCCAAAGGGCGCGCCCGAGTGGGAGCGGCGCTGGCGCCAGACCTTGAACGACATCCAGATGACCTGGTACGCGCATCCCGTGAACGCGACGCGCGAGGCCACCGGCCGCGCCCCGGTGAATGTCCTGTGGCTCTCGGGCAATGGCACCCTGTCACTCGATGCACTGCCTTACAGCCAGCTCGTGAGCGATGCGCCGCTCTGGTCGCAGGCACGCGTGGCCGGCGGCTCCCACGCGAGTCTCGAGACCTTTGAGGGACTCTCTGGACCGGCGCGCAGCGAGGACTGGACTTCCTGGCGGGAAGCGCTCCTCGCCTGCGAAGCCCGCCTGTCCGTGCGCATCGGGCAGCTCAGGGCCGGCACGCTCGACGAGATCACGCTGGTGTTGACCGACCAGGACCGCCTGCGCGCGACGCGGCTTGCACGCAGCACCCTCTGGCAATTCTGGCGGCGCGGACAGACGTCCGAACTGTTGACGGCCCCGGCATGAAGCTCGCAATGAGATTGCATGAAGATCATCAAGCGCCCGATTGATCGACGCGCCGAGGCCGCGCTCTGCGCAGCAGGGGTGGCCCCGCTCCTCGCCCGGCTGTTTGCCGCGCGCGGGGTCGCGGGCCCGGCAGAACTCGACCCCGATCTCGCCCAGCTGATCGCGCCCGACTCCCTGAAGTCCTCAGCCGAGGCCGCTGTACTGCTGGCCGATGCGATCGCCGCCGGCAAGAAGATGACGATCGTCGCTGACTACGACTGCGACGGCGCGACCGCCTGCGCGGTCGGCATCCGGGGCCTGCGCATGTTCGGTGCGCGCATCGACTATGTCGTGCCGAACCGCTTCGAGTACGGCTACGGCCTCACACCTGAGATTGTCGCGCTCACGGCCGGGCGCTCAGGACCGGATCTCATCATCACCGTCGATAACGGCATCGCCTCGGTCGACGGCGTCGAGGAGGCAGCCCGGCGCGGGATCGCTGTGCTGGTCACCGACCACCACCTGCCGGGCCCGGTGTTGCCCGCGGCGGCCGCGATCGTCAACCCCAACCAGCCAGGCTGCCCGTTTCCGAGCAAGAACCTGGCGGGCGTGGGTGTCATGTTCTACGTCCTCCTCGCGCTGCGTGCGGAGCTGCGCCGCCGGGGGCACTTCAGAGGGGGCGCAGAGCCACGCCTGGACAGCCTGCTTGGACTGGTGGCCCTGGGGACGGTGGCCGACGTGGTGCGCCTTGATGCGAACAACCGGCGCCTGGTCGCCCAGGGCCTGGAGCGCATCCGGGCCGGGCGCGTCCAGCCGGGGATCATCGCCCTCTTCCACGCTGCCGGTCGCGAGGCGCGCTCGGCCCAGGCCTTCGATCTGGGCTTCGCCCTCGGGCCGCGCATCAACGCGGCGGGGCGTCTCGCCGACATGGCGCTTGGCATCGAATGCCTGCTGAGCGACGACCCCGCGGCGGCCGCGCAGATCGCCCAGCGGCTCGATGCGATCAACCAGGAACGGCGCAGCATCGAGGCGCAGATGCAAGACAGCGCGGACGTCCTGCTCCTGCAGATCGAGGCGGGGCTCGCAGGTTCAGAACGCGCGAGCCTGTGCCTATTTGATCCCTCCTGGCATCAGGGCGTGATCGGCATCCTGGCCGCGCGCTTGAAGGAGCGACTGCACCGGCCGACCATCGCCTTCGCGCCCGCGGCCGATGGCACCCTGCGCGGCTCGGGCCGCTCGATCCCGGGCCTGCACCTGCGCGATGTGCTCGACCTGGTGAGCAAACGCGAGCCTGGCCTCATCGAGCGCTTCGGCGGCCACGCGATGGCAGCCGGATTGTCGCTCTGTGTCGATGACTTCGCGCCCTTTGCGGCGGCGTTCGAGGACGCCGTGCGCGCGACCCTTGATCCGGCGCTGCTCGAGCGCACGCTCGAGACCGATGGCCCGCTCGCGGACCATGAAGTCAGTTCCGAGGCGGCGCGGCTGCTCGCCGGCCAGGTCTGGGGCCAGGGCTTCGCGGCCCCGCTCTTTTGCAACACATTCACCGTGCACAGCCAGCGCGTGCTGAAGGACAAGCATCTGAAGCTGCAGTTGCAGACCGACTCCGGCCGGCTCCTCGAGGCGATCTGGTTCAACCACAGCGCCGCTCTGCCCGCGCGCGTGGCTGTCGTCTATCGCCTCGCCGAGGACAGTTACCGGGGCGTGGCACGCCTGCAGCTCTTGGTCGAGGACGCGCGCGCCGCGGACCTCGCGCAGGCTAGCGAGGCCGGAGTACACTAAAAAAGGGCGCGGTGGAGCGCTCCCAGGTGCCCGGGCGATCCGAGCGGGTCGGGCGCAGCCCCGCGCGCGCCGTGTCACAGCGATGCACACCAGCGCAGGAACCAGCATGAGCGAGAACGCGGAACTCGAGGAACGGCAGGAGGGCGCCCAGGGCGCCCGCAGCCGCAAGCCCAAGGGGCGCGGCCATGAACGACGCGACGAGATCCTGGACGCGGCCGCCAGGCTTTTCATCGAGAATGGTTTTGAGAATGTCTCGACGCGGCGCATCGCGGTGGCCCTGGGCATCTCCCAGACCACGCTGTACGTCTACTTTGCCACCAAGGACGCGATCCTCGAAGCGCTCTGCGAGCGCTGCTTCATGCACCTGGTCGCGCTCTTCGACAGGGTCGCGTCCAGCACCGACGAGCCTGTCGAAAAACTGCGCCGACTGATGCATGGGTATGTCGAGTTCGGCCTTTTGCACAGCGACGAGTATCGCATCGCCTTCATGCTGAGCCAGCATCACCGCGCCGACAAATACAAGAATTTCAGCGAGACGACCGAGTTGCAGCCGCAGGGTATCCAGTGTTTCCTGAAACTGCAGGAGCAGGTCGCGCTCCTGGGGGAATTCGGCTTGTTGCGCCAGGATCCGGCCACGGTGGCGCAGGCCATCTGGGCGGCCGGCCATGGGCTGGTCGCCTTGCTCATCACGATGCCCAAGTTTCCCTGGATCGACCGCGCCGACCTGGTCGACACCCTGATCGACATCCAATTTCGGGGAATCCTCGCCGGTCCCCCAGAGTAATCGCATCTGAAGCATTGCGGCTGACCGCTCGAGTCCGAGCGGTCAGCCATAACTAATCGTTGACAACTGTTCAATGATTATATAACTTCTGAATTCACTCTCGCCGCTTCTGCCTTGCGGGGGTCCCGATCAGCCCCGGATTCCACATTGCGAGGTCAGCCCATGGCAGCTGAGAAGACCCGACCTGCGGCCACTACCGAACGCCGTGCCCCGGCCTGCGCCGGGAGCCGCGCTGGCCTTCCCACACGCGCCACCGGTGGCGCTTTGGGCACACTGTGCCTCGCGCTCGCCCTTGGCGCCTGCAGCAAGGCACCGGTAGCAAGCGACGCGCCGCAGCCGGTCCTCGCGGTCACGGTCGCGCCCGCAGCCGCAGGCGAAGGCCAGGCCTACTCGGGGGAAGTGCACGCGCGTTTTGAAACCCCGCTCGGATTTCGCAGCGCCGGCCAACTGAAGTCGCGCCGCGTCCATCTGGGCGATACGGTCAGGCAGGGAGCGATTCTGGCTGAGCTCGACCCAAAGGACGCGCGGGCCCAGCTCGAGCTTGCCCAGGCGGCCGTACGTGCCGCCCGGGAGCGGGCGACGCTCGCAGGCCAGACCGCACAGCGTAACGAGGCCCAGGCCCGGGCCGACCTCATCAGCCAGGCCGACCTCGAGCAGAGCCGGGCGAATCTTGCGGTCAGCGAGGCGGAGCTCGGGCAGGCCGAGCAGCAACTCGCGCTCGCCCAGAACCAGTCGGGCTATGCGAGCCTCGTGGCGCCAGGCGACGGCGTCATCACCGCCGAACTGGCTGAGGCGGGCAGCGTCCTGACCGCAGGCCAGGGGGTGTTCGGCTTTGCCTACGGGGGTGAGCGCGATGTCTTCATCGACGTCCCCGAGAACGGCATCGCCGACCTGCAGGTGGGCCGGCCTGCCAGCGTCGTGCTCTGGTCGCTGCCCGACCATGCCCCGCTCGCCGCCCGCGTGCGCGAGGTGGCCCAGGCGGCCGACGTCCAGAGCCGCACCTTCCGGGTCAAGGTCGCCCTCGATCATCCAGGACCCGAGGTCAGGCTCGGCATGACCGCAAGTGTCCGTCTGGCCGCAGGCGAGCGGGCGGGTGCACCCCGGCTACGCATCCCGGCGAGTGCGCTTTTTCATGCGGGCAGCGCGCCGGCTGTCTGGCTGATCGGCGCTGCTGACCACAAGCTCCTCCTGCGGCCGGTCACGGTGAGCGGCTACGGTGCCGACGAGGTCTTCATCGAGGACGGCCTCGCCGCCGGTGACCAGATCGTGGCCCAGGGCGTGCACACCGTTGCAGCCGGCCAGACGGTCGCGCCCACGCCCGCCCCGGTACGGGCCGCAGCGCCGGCGCGTCCATGAACGAGCGCTTTAACCTCTCGGCGTGGACGTTGCGCCATCGGGCGCTCGTCCTCTACATCATGGTGGTGGTGGCGGTGCTTGGCCTCATCTCCTTCTCTGGCCTGTCGCAGTCGGAAGATCCGCCCTTCACTTTCAAGGTGATGGTGGTCGAGACCTACTGGCCGGGCGCCAGCGCACGCGAGATGCAAGAGGAGGTCACCGACCGTATCGCGCGCAAGCTCCAGGAGACGCCGAACGTCGATTTCCTGCGCAGCTACTCACGTCCGGGGGAATCGCAGATCTTCTTCAACGTCAAGGACTCCGCACCGGCGGCCGACGTGCCCTACACCTGGTACCTGGTCCGCAAGAAAGTCGCCGACAGCATCGCGCAGCTCCCAGGCGGCGTGGTCGGCCCGTTCTTCAACGATGAGTTTGGCGATGTCTACACCAACCTCTACGCGCTCGAAGGCGACGGTTTCAGTCCGGCCCAGCTGCACGACTTCGCCGAGGACATCCGCACCGAGCTTCTGCCGGTGCGCTACGTCGGCAAGATCGACCTCCTGGCCGACCAGCCGCAGCGCATCTACATCGAGGTGGACGACGCAAGGCTCGCGCAACTCGGTGTGTCACTTCAGGCTCTCGGCGATGCGCTTGCCAGCCAGAACGCCGTGGCTGCGGCGGGCAGCTACACGAGTGCCGGCGACCGGGTGTTCGTGCGCACCTCGGGTCAGTACGAAAGCGAGGAGGCCATTGGCGCCACGCTTTTGCGGGTGAACGGTCGCACGCTGAGGCTGTCTGACTTCGCGACGCTGCGGCGCGGCTACGATGATCCGCCGACCCAGTTGATGCGCGTCGACGGCCAGACGGTGCTCGGCATCGGCATCACCATGCAGGCCGCAGGTGATGTCATCGCGCTTGGCCATGGTCTGGACGCGCGCGTGGCTGCCCTCCAGAAGCGCCTGCCGGCGGGCCTGAAGCTCGTGAACGTGACCAGCATGCCCGACGCGGTGGCGCGCTCGGTCGATGACTTTGCCGAGGCGGTCGCCGAGGCGATCGGCATCGTGCTCGTGGTAAGCCTCGTCAGTCTTGGCCTGCGCACCGGTCTCGTGGTCGTCATCGGCATCCCGTTCGTTCTCGCCGCCACGTCCTGGCTCATGAAGTCGTTCGATGTCGGCCTGCACAAGGTCTCGCTGGGCACGCTCATCCTCGCCCTCGGTCTTCTGGTCGACGACGCCATCATCGCCATCGAGATGATGAAGGTGAAGCTCGAACAGGGCTGGGACCGCACCCGGGCCGCCGCGTTCACCTACAGCAGCACCGCCTTTCCGATGCTGACCGGCACGCTCGTGACCACCGCCGGGTTCCTGCCGATCGCGCTTGCCAAGTCCGGCACCGGCGAATACACCCGCTCGATCTTCGAGGTCTCGGCGATCGCCCTCATCCTGTCGTGGCTGGCCGCGGTCATCGTCATCCCGCTCCTTGGCTACTACCTCCTGCCCGAAGGACACGCCGGCGGGACGAGCGGCGGCGAAGCCTTCTGGTACCGCTTCGTGCCGGCCAGACTGAGACCCCGGCCGCGCGCGTTGGGCCCGCCAAGGAAGCTCACCCACGAGGGCGAGCCGGATGTCTACGACACGCCCTTCTACGAGCGCCTCAGGCACGTCATCGGCTGGTGCGTCGCACACCGCTTTGTCGTGCTCGGGGCGACCCTCGTCGTCTTCGTGGTGTCGCTGGCGGGTTTCCCGCTGATCCCCAAGCAGTTCTTTCCGAGTTCCGACCGGCCCGAGATCCTGATCGACCTGCGCCTGCCGGAAGGGGCATCGATCAACGCCACGCTCGAGGAGGTCAAGCGGATGGAGGCACTCCTGTCCGGCCGCTCCGAGATCGTCAACTTCGCCAGTTTCGTGGGCAGCGGGGCGCCCCGCTTTTACCTGCCGCTCGACCAGCAGCTCACCCAGCCCAACTTCGCCCAATTCCTCGTCACCACCAAGGACGTCAGGAACCGCGAGGCGCTCGCGGCGTTCGTGGCCGCGAAGTTCGCCACCGACTTCACGGCAGCGCGCGGGCGCATCACGCGGCTCGAGACCGGGCCGCCGGTCGGCTTTCCGGTGCGCTTTCGCGTCAGCGGCAAGGACATCGCCACCGTGCGCCATATCGCCGACGACGTCGCCACCCTGATGCGCGCCGATGCGCGCCTGCCCAACGTGCAACTCGACTGGGACGAGCCGGCCGAGCGCAGCATCCATCTCGAGATCGATCAGGCCAAGGCGTCTCTCCTGGGTCTGACGTCGCTCGACGTGGCGCGTTTCCTGAACTTGCATCTCTCGGGCACCACCGTCACGCAGTACCGGGAACGCGACAAACTGATCGGCGTGGACCTGCGTGCGCCGCCGGGTCTGCGCATCCACCCCGACCAGATCGAGTCCCTCACCCTGCGCACGAGCACCGGCGCCGTCGTGCCGCTGGGGCAACTGGTCCACGCCAGCTACGCGCTCGAATATGGCGTCATCTGGGAACGCGACCGCCAGCCGACCATCACGGTCCAGGCCGACACCGTCGCGGGTGCGGAGCCAATCGACGTCTCCGGCGAAATCGACGAGCGCCTCGCTGCGATCAAGGGGGCATTGCCCTTCGGCTATCACATCGAGACCGGCGGAGCGGTCGAGGAGAACGGCAAGGCACAGGCCTCGATCAATGCCCAGATGCCGATCATGGCGCTGGTCGTCCTCTCGCTCCTCATGATCCAGCTGCAAAGCGTCGTGCGCGTGCTGATGGTGGTGCTCACCGCGCCCCTCGGCCTCATCGGCGTGGTGCTCGCGCTCCTGGCCTTTGGCAAGCCGTTCGGCTTCGTGGCCCTCCTGGGCATCATCGCCATGTTCGGCATCATCATGCGCAACTCGGTGATCCTCGTGCACCAGATCGACGAGGATATCCGCGCGGGCGTGCCGCGCTGGGAGGCGATCGTCGGCGCCACCGTCCGCCGCTTTCGGCCGATCACTCTGACCGCCGCAGCCGCCGTGCTCGCGCTCATCCCGCTGTTGCGCAGCAATTTCTTCGGGCCGATGGCGACCGCCCTCATGGGCGGCATCACGGTCGCAACCATCCTCACCCTGTTCTACCTGCCCGCACTGTACGCAGCCTGGTTCCGGGTTCGCGCGGACGAAGCGAGCGAGAGGCCCGCATCATGAAGACCGAGCGCGGCCGCCCGGCCACCATCCTGCGCGCTTTGCTCTGCGCCCTCGCTGGCCTGGCGGGCGCCCTGCACCTGGGCGCGTGTACCCTCGGACCTGATTTCGTCCGGCCCGAGCCGCTTCGCAGCGCGCGTTACACGGCGGGTCCTCAGCCCTCAGAAAGCGGGCTCGCCGCCGGCGTGGCCCAGACCTATCCGGCAACCCCGCCCACCGCGCGTTGGTGGCAAGCGTTCGGCTCTGCCACCCTTGACGGCTGGGTCGACGAAGCGCTCCTGAACAATCCCGATCTCGCGCAAAGCCGCGCCTCGCTCGCGGCGGCACGCGAACTGCTGGCTGCCCAGATCGGCGCCTCGGAGCTGCCCATCGCGGGATTCTCCGGCGAGCTCGCCCACGAGCGCGCCATCGGACTGCCTGACTTCGGGCCGCGCACCGCACTCTACAAGCTCTATGTCGGCGTCATCGAGGTCAACTACAACATCGACCTGTTCGGAGGGATCCGGCGCACCAACGAGGCCTCGCGCGCAGACCTCGAGATGCAGGGCTACGAACTCGCTGCCGCGCGCGAGACCCTGGTTGCCAACCTGGTCGCCACCGCACTGCGTTCGGCCGCGCAAAGGGAGGAACTGCGCGCCACAGAGCGCCTGGTCGAGCTCGCGGGCATCGAGGAGGAACTGACCCGAAAGCGCTATGACTTCGGTGCCGCCCCGCACCGCGACGTCATCGACGCCATGCATCGCCACCAGAATGCCAGCGCCCAGCTGCCAGGACTGCGCACCCAGTGGGCGCGCAGCCGTCACGCGCTCGCGGTGCTCCTCGGGCGCGCCCCGGACGACGCCCCCGAAGACCTGGTCTTTGCGAGCCTCACCCTGCCGGCTGCGATTCCGGTGAGTGTGCCCTCTGAACTCGTGCGCAGCCGCCCGGACATCCTCGCTGCGGAGGCGAGCCTGCATGCGGCGAGCGCACGCGTGGGTGCGGCCACGGCGAACCTCTTTCCGCAGCTGCAGCTGACCGGGACCTGGGGCTCGGAAAGCTTCCAGAGGAGCGAGTTCCTGCGCAGCCCGACCACGGTCTGGGGCATCGCCGCCGGGCTCACGCAACCGCTCTTCGCGGGCGGCTCCCTGACGGCGCAGCGCCGCGCCACCGAGAGCGCTCTCGAGGCGGCCCGGCTGCGCTACCGCGCGACGGTCCTGAAAGCCTTCCAGAACGTGGCCGACGCCCTGACGCAGCTCGATGAAGACGCGATGCAGGTCGGCTCGCGCCGCCGCGCCGAGGAATCCGCCCGCCGTTTTCTGGACGAAACGCAGGGCCGCTACCAGCTCGGCGCACAGAACCAGCTCGCCGTGGTCCAGAGCGAGCGCGCCTGGCAGGAGGAGCGCGTGGCCATGATCGAGAGCCAGATGGCGCGCTTCATCGACACCACGGCGCTCTTTCAGGCGATTGGCGATCCGGTTGACCCAGGGCCCCCGGAGGGTCGNNTAGCTGCTCCCTAACGAGCCTTCTGGGCGCTCTCGGTCCACATCTGCTGGCTGATCAGCCAGCGACCGCCCGCGACCTGCCGGCACACGAGGAGGTAGTGGCCGGATACGGAAAAGGCAGCACCGTTGGCGCGGCGCGTGATGATCTCGACATACTCGCCGGCATCGAAGGCGATCGTGCCGGAGCGCGCGCTTGAGACGCTCGTCATCGTGATCGCCGGCTTGTTGCCGGCGAGCGCCGCGGCAAACAAGGCGCGCAATGCCGGCTGGCCCGCGACGCGCTCGCCCGAGGTGGGATAGAACTCGCCATCCTTCGCATAGAGCGCAACCAGCGCCTCGAGGGATTCGGTGTTCCACAAGTGGGCCCATTGTTGCGCGAGAAGCTGCGCCGGCCCGTCGAGGGACGCGGGTGCCACCGGTGCCGCCGGTGTCACGGGTGACGCCGACGCCGCCGGTGCAACAGCAGGCTGCTGGCCGGCCGCGCCCCCCGGATTGCCCGCGGTCCCCGCCGCGCGCACTGCGAGCGGCGCCAACGTCGCCATTACGGTCAGCATCACGAACGGGGCAAGCCAAAGCATGAGCGCGCCAGCCGCGCCCCCGAAACTTGCCCCGTGCTTGCGCTGTGCCGCACCGCAGTGCAAGGCCCCACTGTCCATCTCAGTCTCCCCGCTGGATCTCGAGCGCGAGTCTAGTCGCACCTGCTGCGCGCGTCGAGTGGCCCGCTTCGAGTGGCCCGCTTCGAGTGACCCTCTTATACCGCCCCGTTGTGCGTCATTCGATGCGGGCTGCGGGCGGTTCGCCCCCGGCAAGCCGGCAAGGTATAATTCGTCTTTGCTCAAGCGGTGCGCAACATGGAAGCTGAACGGCTCAATCTGATCGGAACCACCCTCCTTGACCTGCGCGAGCGCACGCGCGAGTTGCGGAGGTATCTTTGACTTCGATACCAAGGCGAATCGGCTGATCGAAGTCAACCAGGCGCTGGAAGATCCCGCCGTCTGGACCGATGCCAAGCGTGCCCAGGAACTTGGCCGCGAAAAAAAGGCTCTTGAAGACGTGGTCGGCACGCTCGGCGCACTTGAGGCCGGCCAGAAGGACGCGCTGGAACTGTTCGCGATGGCCCGCGACGAGGACGACGAAGCGACCCTTGAGGCCATCGAGAGCGACACGGCGGCGCTGCGCGCCACCGTCGAGGCCATGGAATTTCGGCGCATGTTCTCCAATCCGGCCGATCCCCTGAATTGTTTCATCGACATCCAGGCCGGCGCCGGCGGCACCGAGGCCCAGGACTGGGCGGCCATGCTCGAGCGCCAGTATCTGCGCTACGCCGAGCGCAAGGGATTCAAGTCCGAACTCCTCGAGGAATCGGAGGGCGACACGGCCGGCATCAAGAGCGCGACCATCAAGGTCACAGGCGATCACGCCTACGGTTACCTGCGCACCGAGACGGGCGTGCACCGGCTGGTGCGCAAATCGCCCTTCGATTCAGCCGGGGGGCGCCACACCTCGTTTGCCAGTGTGTTCGTCTATCCAGAGGTCGACGACTCGATCGAGATCGACATCAATCCGGCTGACCTGCGCATCGATACGTTCCGGGCCTCGGGCGCCGGCGGCCAGCACATCAACAAGACCGACTCGGCGGTGCGCATCACGCACCTGCCCTCCGGCATCGTGGTGCAGTGCCAGAACGACCGCTCGCAGCACCGCAACCGGGCCGAGGCCATGGCGATGCTGAAGTCCAAGCTCTATGAACTCGAGATCCGCAAGCGCCAGGCCGAGCAGGACAAGCTCGAGGCCTCGAAGACCGACGTTGGCTGGGGGCACCAGATCCGCAGCTACGTGCTCGACCAGTCGCGCATCAAGGACCTGCGTACCAATCTCGAAATTTCGAACACGGGCAAGGTGCTCGACGGTGACCTCGACGCGTTCATTGCAGCGAGCCTGAAGCAGGGTGTATAGACCAGGGGTGGGGCTCACGGAGCGCCACCCGCTGTCAGAAAGAAGAGAGCGACGCCAGCGCGTCGCGGCAGACACAGGAGCGCTCGTGCGTCGCGTCCGGACGGGCGGCGGTCCAACTTTTTAGGGGGGACGAACCATGGAAATCGTGATTCTTACCGGCGCATCGCGGGGCCTGGGTGCCGCGCTCGCCAGCTTGCTGCTCTCGCCGGAGCGGCGCCTCATCTGCATCGCCCGACAGCCGAACCCGGAGCTGGAGGCCGCCGCCCGCGCGCAGTCGGCCTGGCTCGACTACTACCTCCAGGATCTCGCCGACCTCGAGGCGACCGACATGCTCGCCCAGTCGATCTGCGATGAACTACCCGCCGACGCCAGCCGCTTCGTACTCATCAACAATGCCGGCACGCTCGCCCCGGTCGCGCGCGTGGAAGCCCTGCCTTATGACGGCATCGGCGCGGCACTTAACCTGAATGTCGCGGCGGCGATGCTTCTGACCTCGCGCTTTCTGAAGGGTACCGAGACCTTCGCTGGCGCACGTCGCATCGTCAACATCTCCTCGGGAGCGGCGCGCAACCCCTACGAGGGCTGGGGCGTGTACTGCACCACCAAGGCCGCGCTCGACATGTTCACGCGCTGCGTCAAGCTCGAGCAGGCGCGCTTTGCCAACTCGGCGGCGATCGTGTCCCTCGCCCCGGGCGTCATCGACACGGACATGCAGGCGGCAGTGCGCGAACTCGACCCCGAGGACTTTCCGAATGTCGAGCGCTTTCGCTCGCTGAAGGCCAACAACCTCCTCGCCACTCCCCTGGATACGGCGCGGCGCATCATCGAGTTCATCGCCCGCCCCGACTTCGGTACCACCGAGATCGATGACCTGCGCAACTACCCCTCCCCCACCGAGACCCCCTGATGAGCGCGAGCGAGTCCCCCGATGCGCTGCAAGGCGCCGGCGCCGCGGCGCCCGACGAGAACCAGATCATCGCCGAGCGGCGCGCCAAGCTGACCGAGATCCGACGCCACGGCAGCGCCTACCCGAACGACTTCGTGCCCACGCACGACAGCCGCTCGCTCCACACAGAGCACGATGCCGAGGATCCCGACGCGCTCGCCGCACGCGCGATCGAGGTCAAGGTTGCCGGCCGCATCATGCTCAAGCGCCTCATGGGCAAGGCCAGTTTCGCGACCATCCAGGACATGGGGGGACGCATCCAGCTCTACGTGAAGATCGACGAGATCGGTGCGGACCGGTATGCGCTCTTCAAACACTGGGACCTCGGGGATATCGTGGGTGCCTCAGGCACGCTCTTCATCACGCGCGCCGGCGAGCTCTCCGTCAAGGTCACCGAGATCAGGCTCCTCTCCAAGGCGCTGCGGCCGCTGCCGGACAAGTTCCATGGCATCGCCGATCAGGAGCTGCGTTACCGGCAGCGCTATGTCGACCTGATCGTCGAGGAGAGGACGCGCACGACCTTCATCGCGCGCTCGCGCGCCATCGCCTCGATCCGCCAGTACATGACCACGCACGCCTTCCTCGAAGTCGAGACGCCCATGCTGCACCCGATTCCCGGGGGGGCCGCGGCGCGACCGTTCGTCACGCACCACAATGCCCTCGACATGGCGATGTACCTGCGCATCGCCCCCGAGCTCTACCTGAAGCGCCTCGTGGTGGGCGGCTTCGAGCGGGTCTTCGAGATCAACCGCAATTTCCGCAACGAAGGCACCTCGCCCCGGCACAATCCGGAGTTCACGATGCTCGAGTTCTATGCGGCCTACACCGACTACCGCTGGATCATGCACTTCACCGAGGGCCTCCTGCGCCAGGCCGCGCGCGACGCCCGCGGCAGCGCCCGGCTCACCTACCAGGGTCGCGAGCTCGACCTCGAGAGCCCCTTCGAGCGGCTCACGATCCGCGCTGCGATCCTGCGCCATGCGCCCGAATACCGGGACGGACAGCTCGACGACCCGGAGTTCTTGAAGCGCGAGTTAAGGCGGCATCACAGCGCCGTCGACACGCCGCCCCTGCGCGATGCCGGAGTCGGTGCGCTGCAGCTCGCGCTCTTCGAGGCGGTCGCCGAAGCCAAGCTCTGGAACCCGACCTTCATCACCGACTATCCGGCCGAGGTGTCGCCGCTCGCGCGCGCCTCCGACAAGGACCCGGGGATGACCGAGCGCTTTGAGCTCTTCATCACGGGCCGCGAGATGGCCAATGGCTTCTCCGAGTTGAACGATCCCGAGGACCAGGCCGAACGCTTTCGCAAGCAGTCCGCGGCGAAGGAGGCCGGTGACGAGGAGGCGATGTACTACGACGCAGACTACATCCGTGCGCTCGAGTACGGCATGCCACCCACCGGCGGCTGCGGCGTGGGCATCGATCGTGTCGTGATGCTCCTGACCGACTCACCCAACATCCGCGACGTGATCCTGTTTCCGCACATGCGGCGCGAGGACTAGGGCCGGACATGGCGGACAGGGGCCAAGCGGACGTCCTCCTGCCGACGCCCGATGGCAGCAGCACGGCCTTCTCGTCGCGTTTTGGCGAGTGCTATCACAACCGCAATGGCGCCCTGAGCCAGGCGCGCCACGTCTTCCTCGAGGGCTCAGGGGCGCGGCGGCTGCCCGCGCCGCGAATCCTCGAGATCGGCTTTGGGCTCGGCCTGAATTTTCTGACGAGCGCAGCCGATGCCCTCGGGCGTGGTGCCGCGCTCGACTACCTGGCCTACGAGAACGATCCCCAGCCGAGCCGGCTGCTCGCAGCCGTGGGCGAGCAGCTTCCGGGGCACGAGCTCGCCCTCTGGCACGCCCTTCTCGCCGCATGGCCGGCTGACCAGGCGCCGGCAGCGGCGGCCTGTCTTTGCGCAAGCACCGGGCCGGCACGCGTGCGCGTGGAGTTCGTCGATGCGACCTGCGCCCGGCTCCCCGAAGACTGGGCCGATGCGGTCTACCTCGACGGGTTCTCGCCGGCGGTGAACCCGGAGCTCTGGAGCCCGGAATTCCTGGCGCGGCTGGCACGCGCCCTGCGTCCAGGTGGCTGGCTTGCCACCTACAGCGCGGCAGGCGCCGTGCGGCGCGCCCTCGGCGCGGCAGGCCTCGCGGTCGAGCGCTGCAGCGGTATGGCCGGCAAGCGCGAGTGGCTGCGGGCCCAGCGCAGGCCCGCCGGCTCATGGTGACACCCGCCCCGCAAGCCGACGTCCTCATCATCGGCGCCGGCATCGCCGGATGCGCAGCCGCCTACCATGCGGCGCGGCGCGGCAGGCGCGTGGTGGTGATCGATGCAGGCATCGATTGCGCAAGCACGGTACCGACGGCTCTCATCAATCCGGTCCGCGGCTATCTCGCGCGCCATTCCCCCGACGATGTCGCCGGCGCGCGGGCGAGCTTTGCGCTCATCGATGTCCTGCGCGCGGCGGGGCACCCGGTGGTCTCGGGCCGCGGCCTGTGGCGCCCGGTGCCCGACGTGGAGCAGCGCGACATCTGGGCGGCCCAGTTGCCCGGTCATATCGCCCACAGCTGGACCGAAGGCCATACCCTCGAGGCCGTGCTGCGCGGGCCGTGGGTTGCGACCCTGTACCTGCCTGACTCGGGCTGGGTTGAGACCGCGTCACTGCTCCACGCCCTGCGCAGCGAAAGCCAGGCGGAATTCGTCACGGGCGAGGTGGTCGGTGTCGATGCGCAGCGCCGTAGCGTGCTCCTCGGTGCGGGCGTGCGCGTTGCAGCCCGCGAACTGCTCTGGTGCGGTGGCGCCTTTGGCGCGGCGCGGATCGCAGGAGATGCACGCTTTCGGCCCGGCAGCGTGCTCGAGTGCGAAGAGAGACTCCATCCGGATGCCGTCTCCTATGGTCTCTATAGCGCGCCCCACGGCGCGGGCAGCGTGGTCGGACCGAGCACCGAGGCGCAGTACGCGAACTATCCACCCGCCTGGGATGCCGAGGGGCCAGAGGCCAGGCTCGTGGAGCGCGCCCGCAAGGTGTTTCGTCAAGCGCTCACCGTGCGTTCTATCTGGCGCGGAGTCCGTCTGGAATCGGCAACGCTGCCCGAAGGGCTGACCGACCTCGGGCGCTTCGGTTCACGCGGTTATCTGCTGGCGCCCCGCGCCGCGGCGCTCTGGGCCGAGCGCCTCTAGACCGCCCGTGACGGTGCAAAACGATTCGGTCCGCCCGACGTTTTGCCAGGGCGCCTTCTAAGTCCGCAGGTCCCTGGTTCATCCCCCACTTCCAAGGAAGCCGAGTTCGAGGTGGTGCCGCAACCGAGCCCCTATAATTCGCCATTCCTCCCCTAAACCTTGCCAAGAAGATTGGATCGCGTATGGATGTATTCGCCCGGACCCTCGTTCTGACGGCCGGAATTCTCATCTTGGCCGTCATCGCTGGAGCGGCGGCGATCGGGCTGGACGGATTGCATGATCGGGTAGGTCGCGCAGAGCTTGCCATTGTTCCCGGCAATCCCGTCCGAATCAATGGTCGGCCCTCGCGCAGACTGCAGGGGCGGCTAGACGCGGCACTTGATCTATACCAAAGCGGGCGGTGCCGGATGATCCTCGTTAGCGGAACTACCGATGCCAACGGCATCGACGAGTCAGCGGCGATGAAGGCCTACCTGGTCTCGCGAGGTGTGCCCGACGCTGCGATCCTGGCCGACAAGACGGGGGATAGCACAATGGGGACAGCCCGCTTTGCTGCACAATTGATTCGCTCTGAGGGGCTCGGAAATCCGATTCTCGTGAGCCAGTTCTTCCATATCTCGCGCTTACGGCTTGCGCTAAAGAAGCAAGGGATTTCATCAGCCGGCAATGTGCATTCGAAGCAGTTCGAGACGAGGGACTGGTTGTTCCTGGTGCGCGAGGTTTTTGCTTATGGGGCGTACGCTGCCGGGATGAAGGATGGACTGACTTAGGACAATCCATGCGGAGCGGTAGGACAATCCGTGCGCTGGCGAGGTTATCGGTCTGAGCGGTCGAGACCGCAGCCCTCGGAATGCGGGCTTGTTTCTGCACGGGCTCAGTCCTGCCTGTGCTTGAACCAAGCGGCGCGCATTCCCCTGCCTGGGCGCAACGCGCGAGGAGGGGGTCGAACGCCATACGGCGAAGGCGCCTCGCGGCTATGAACTCAGCTCTGGTCGCGCTCAGATTCACTAACCGCTGGGGTCCTCGAGCTTCACGCCGCTGACCGACGTCTGTACGTCCTGTGGCCACTCTGCCAACGCTGACACGAACGCAGCGCGAGACTTAGCCCAGCTTGGGATTCCGGTGGCTGCTCGCCGGCGGCGTCGTTTTGGAGAAGACGAAGAAGCGCTGCGCGATTCGTAGAGTGACCAATGAAGGGAAGAACGTAGGACCGGAATGGTCCGAACGGCTTCGCGAGCGTGTTCTCGAGGCTTACGCCTGTCGAGATCCGATCAAGCCGCAGAAGCCTTACGGCGGGTGTGCACGGGTCACGGAAACGGGTGCTACTGCGCTGTTGACCCAATAGCAGCGTGGTGTGGCCCGCGGAAGCCATGGTGCGGGTTGAGACGTGTTCTCTCACTGCTACAAAATTTGCGACATAAATCGTTATTTGCTATAATAAAAACGACAAACCGCCTTCAGAGGCCGCGTTTGCTTCGAAAAACCCGACAGGCTCAGCCTCGCTTCAGCTTCAATAAAAGCGTCGTTAAGACCGATTAGCTCCAACAATAACGACACTGCCCAAGAGCCATGAATTGATAGCCGCGAAAAACCTGACAAAGCGCGATGAGGCGCTCGTCGTCTATGCTGAGCTTGACGCGGCAGGGGTGCGCGCCATCCAGCGGCGCATTGCGGCAGGCGGGGCGGGACGCGTCGTGGCAGGGCTGGCCAGTAGCCGTCCTGAGGAGGAGTGGCCCATGCTGGTTGCGCGTGAGCGCAACCGCGTGCTGGCCGGGCTCTTTCCGGGCGCCGTGATTGGGTACCGCAGCGCGTTTGCCGGTGGAGTGCCGGTCGACAACGTCATCCACCTGAACTACTCATATCACCGCACGGTGCAGCTGCCTGGCCTGCGAGTGACGCTGGTCAAAGGGCACGGGCGTGCTCCGGGTGACCAGCCCATTGGTGGGCGAGAGCTGTTCTTTCCTTCGTATCCGCGCATGCTGCTAGAGAACTTGACCACCAGCCGTGCTGCGGTTTCGAAAGAAGCCGGCCGCGAGGCGGTCGAGGAGCGACTTCTCACCATCTGCGACTCTCGCGGCGAAGAGCATCTGCTGCAGCTGCGCGACCAGGCACGCGAACTCGCCCCCACATTGGGCATGGAGCGCCAGCTCAAGGTCCTGGACGGCCTGATTGGCGGCGTCCTTGGAACGCGCACCACACACAAGCTCACGACCGAAGCTGGCAAGGCAAAGACGGCAGCGCTGCCCTATGACGTCAAGCGGATGCAGCTGTTCGAGAAGTTTGCAGCGCGTCTGCGAACCGTTCCGTTGCCCGAACAGCCGAATCCGGCCAAAACGCTTAATGCACGCCAGAACTTCGCCTTCCTGGAGTCTTACTTCAGCAACTTCATTGAGGGAACAGAATTCGCGGTCCAAGAGGCGCGGGCCTTCGTTTTGGAAGGACAGCCCATCGAGTCTCGGCCGAAAGACTCGCACGACGTGCTGGGCGTCTTTCGGCAGGCCGTGGACCCGGGCTGGGCCAACCAGATTCTTGCCAGCGCAGAGCCAGTGCTCGAGCAATTGCGAGCGCGGCACGCCGACCAGATGCAAGCCCGACCGGAAGTTGGTCCGGGGCAATTCAAGGACCGCGCTAACCGAGCGGGCAACACCGAGTTCGTGAGCCCGCGGGAGGTTCGCGGCACCCTTGTTGAAGGCTCGCGCCTTCTGCCCAGTGTTCCGGCGGGACTGGCACGCGCGCTCTTCGCAATGTTCCTGGTCTCCGAAGTACACCCGTTTGCTGATGGCAACGGACGCTTGGCACGGCTGGTGATGAACGCGGAACTGTCGGTGACGGGCTCTTGCCGCATCATGGTTCCAACCCTGTTCCGCGAGGAGTATCTCGACTGCCTGCGCGTGCTAACGCGTGAAGGCGACTGCGAGCCTTTCAGCAGGGCAATGGTGTACATCCAGCGGTGGACGGCTTCGTTTGACTACGAGAACCTAGACGCAGTCATTGCCTCGATGCAATCGTGCAACGCCTTCGAAAAGTCGCGCATGCAGCACAAACTGCTTTTTCCTCATGGGAATGGCGTCCAGAATTCCGGCTAGCTGCCGTGAATTTCCGGGCGATTTGCTCCCGGCGAGAACTCAAGGACCCGGCTAGCCGCAGAAGTACTCGCTCTCAGGGGCGTTGTGGGTCAACTGCTTAGTAACACCCACGGAAACGGGTGTTACTACGCAGTTGACCCAAAACTCTGAGAAATGGGTCCAAGCCGCGGCTTTCCGGCCAACGGGGTTTCTTTACGTTGATACCGTTCCCCCTTATGACCGCAGAAATGAAGAAAACTCCGTCCTACCTGAAGGGTCTTGCTGAAACCCATGCACGAGCTGCAGGCGAGGCAATCCGCTGCAGGAGACTGCACGCCGACATCTGCCGAGAGCTCGATATCGCAGAGAGACAAGCCGCGAGGCTACGGGCCTTAGTTGCCGCGAATTCGAGCCGGGTAGCTGCAGCTGAGGCTGAGTTGGCGGCATGCGACCGGCTCATTCGTAAGTTCGATGAAAGGCTCGACCCTACGCCAGAACATACGGCCAAAGAAGCGCCCAAAGAGACTCAAGCCAGCCGTTTTCGGTTCTCTTCGATGGCCTTGAAGACGGTGGTCAGCGTCTTGGTTCGAATCGGCAGTTCCTTGGCCATCGTCTTGAGGGATGCGGGCGTTGCGCAATCGAGCAACTCGTCGATGAGCACCGCTGTGTCTTTGACCCCGAGACCCGCCGCCTTGGCTGCGGCGATGATGTGCGTGCGACCCGGCGCCTTGCCTTCACCGGCCACATCCATGAAGTGTTCGCCTCGGTAGCCGGGGCAGTAGGTGAGGTCGTACGGCGGCGCCAGTCGCCATGTGTTTTCCGCTTCGAGCCTGAACGCGAAGTTCTTGGAGTGGTCGTCACGGTTGTTCATGAGCACGTTGTAGACGCAGCGCTTGACTGCGTTGCGAAGCTCGCGGTTGTCGCGCGTCAGGCGACGGGTCGCCTTGAAGAAGTCTTCGTAGTTGAGGGACGGAATCTGGAAATTGGTGTGCAGCAGGCCGGCCAGCGAGTGCACGTGCACTCGTTGCGCGCCGCGCCTGTCGAAGCGCTTGGTGCCGAAAGCACTCAGCCCCTTGTTCAGCTCGAAGAAGCGCGTCGGTGCCATACCCATGTCGCAGCGATGCGCGACCTGCGCGTAGAGCTCTTCGAGCGCGCAGCTGTCGGCTTCGTCATCGGAGGCGGGGAATTTCACGAGCCATGGCTCGACGCCTTCTGCGTGACCGTCCTGGGTGCACATCTGGTTGGTCGCAGGATTGAAGTACACCAGCGCCTTCGGTCGTGCACCACCCGGGGAGCCGCCGACGCGTGCCAGCTCGACCAGAACGTCGTGACTCTCGTCGACGAGCAGGGCCTGCACTTCGGCAGCGAGCGCCATCAGGCTCAGGTCCTTGCCTTCCGTCAGGTCCTCCGTGCCAGGTGTGTAGACCAGAGCACCCATGGTGTTATCGCCCAGGTAGGCCAGGCGGTCCAGAGTCGTCGCATGCGTCGGGTCGATGCCGCGCGCACGCATGCGCATGTTCATGAGCCGAAACCCCCAGCTGTCGGGCAGCGAGTCGTAGAGCAGGCCAGGAACCTGCTGCAGGTGCTCGTACTGCGCGCGCTGGTCCGGGTAGGCGGCGGCTCGCAGCGGCAGGCGAATCGGCGAGAGTTCGAGGCCTTGCGCGATGGCCGCCGCCGAGTACTGGAACAGCACGTCGGAACCGTCTTCGGCCAGGGTGCCGAGAACGACGTCCTCTCCAAGGCCGCGGTACGTGACCGTGAGCTCCTTCATTTCGGTACCGTCGTCGGGCGCTTGCGGTACGCGCGTTGGCGCGCAGACACGGCGGACTTGGCGCGCATGTCTTCGATGGAGCGCGTGGGTGCCACAAGCAACTGCTGCAACTCGCCAGTGGCGTTCAATGCCTCCAGAACGCTCACGAACGTCTCCAGGGTGCAGCGGCCCGTACGCTCGAAGTTGCCGAGCGTCTTGCTCGATACACCGATGCGCTCAGCGAGCTCGTCGACACTCAGGTTGAGCAGGAGGCGGCGCGCACGAGCGCGAGCGCCTAGCTCAGCGCAAATCTCGTCGGGGAGAGCCAAAGCCAATTCAGCCACTTTTGTTCCAGTTGTGGTTGGTTAACTTTCCCAACAGGAGAAATTCTACCCGAAACAGCTTCCTCGGTCAACCACGGATAGGCATACTATCGGGATGTCTTCTACCCATTGCCCGCACTTTGTGATGTTAACGAGACCTTTTCTACCTGTTGATTCGCGTGTGCCGCCTCACGGGAGGTATGGGCCGACGGTCGAACGAGCAGACTACGGCCAGTATTCGTCGACTAAGAAGGCTCTGTCACTAATCTGTGTTGGTGGAAGGGACGCCAATGGCGTCCAGCAAGAACCGGCGCGGGTTTGCCGAGTTCAGCTTACGGTCGAAGAATCGGAACCAGGCCAAGTAGGCCGGAAGGTTTTTGGTAGCCACGCCGCAGAAGGGCCGAAGCCGCTCCTTGATGCGCTTGTGCAGGGCGTTGACGTTCTGGATGTGATACGGGCCGAGCTTGTGACTGCCTCGCGGAATCTGTCGCAGCACGACCCCCAGCGCCTTCGCGACGGTCTTATATGCATTCGCCGAGTCGGTGCACAGGACGGTGTCGGTTCGGAGCAGCGGACCGAGCGCCGCGCCCACGTTCGCAGCGTTGGGGACGGACGGCAACACGGTGATGAAGGTACTGCGCGAGCCGCGGGATAAAGCCGTCAGGACAGCCACCTGCTCGTGCGAGATAGCGCGCTTTCCGGCCGGGGTCCCGCGCTTGTGAGCCTTGCGCGGCATGCCCGACTTCTGGCCCTTGTATGACCGACGGAAGAACGCCTCATCGGCCTCTGCTACGCCCGGCAGGTCGTCCGGCTGATGCTTGCCCAGGAGCGGCATCATGAGGTGGCGATATCGAAAAGCCGTGTTCTTGTGGACGCCCAGGCGCTTGGCCGCCTTTCGGACGCTCAAGAAGTCCTCCATACAGGCTGCGTTCTCAAGCAGCTTCGACTTGTCGTGCACCCTCAGAAACGGGGTGCCGGTAAGGCTGGTGAACGTCTTGCCGCAGCCTGCGCAGTGGTACCTCTGCTCGCCGGCGCCGGTCCGCCCCCACCGAGCGAACTCGTGGTGGCTGCAGTGCGGACAGACTCCCAGGACGTCGATTCGCCGGTCGGTGAGGTCCTGAACTTCGCGGCGCTCATCAAGCTCAGCGACGCGCGATATCACCCGGCGCAACTGCGACAGGCTCAACCCGTCGAGCGAACCCAAAAGCCGACTGAACTCCTTCGTGAGCATGACTGCTACCCCTCAAAACATGTCGAAGGGTAGCCTACCAACACGCTTTTGGGACAGAGCCTATGGAAAACGAGCAGGTAGATTCTGAACGGCTCAGCCTCTGGGTAGAGGAAGCGCGAGACAGAGCGGGAAAGGTCGAGCGATTGGCGGCAGCGGATGAGACCATTGGACGAGTGCTGCGGTACCTCCCAGCGGAGAAAACTTCTGCTCGTTGGCCGTCAGATGTCCTTTCAGCGCTACTACAGCGACTGGCCTCTGCTGATATTGAGAGAGGCATCTCCATGGAAGTTCACAACTCGCGTGGCGTCACCACGCGAAGCCCGCTCGACGGCGGAACCCTGGAGCGGGGCGAAGCGGAACTTTGGCGGACCCGGGCAGCCAGCTTGCCAAAAAAATGGAGTCGAGCCATTGCGCTATGCAACCGCCTTGCGGAATCCTTTGACGCCCAGGCGGCCAACCATGACGGGGGAGGCCGCCCAACGGCGAGTACTTTGGTCGCAATAATCCCACGCCCCTGGCTTATCAAGCGCAAGGCCACAACCTCAGGTGGCGGCAAGAGATGGATACGTCGCCCGGGCAGCATCCGTGACATCGAAAACCGTGGCCGCTTAGCCTCCGTAACCCATTGAAGTAACTACTGTTTGGTCAACTGCGTAGTAACACCCACGGAAACAGAAAACCCCTGCTACAGCGCCGCAGCGCGCTTAGCGGGGGTGATTCATTCGACTCCTGCTAAGTCTTCTGCAGCGCCTCGCCCACGCCAGTGGTCTTCAGGCGTTCGAGATTGGGTAGGAAGGCCGTCAGGAGTCCGATCAAGGGCAAGAACGCGCACACGTGGTATACGAAGCTGATGTCGGTCATGTCGATCAGCTTGCCGAGCACCGCGGCGCCCACGCCGCCCATGCCGAAAGCAAAGCCGAAGAACAGGCCCGAGACCGTACCGATCTTGCCTGGAATGAGTTCCTGCGCATAGACCAGGATCGCCGAAAACGCCGACGCAATGACCAGGCCGATGATGACCGAGAGCACACCAGTCCAGAACAGGTTCGCATAAGGCAGTAGCAGCGTGAACGGTGCGACCCCGAGAATCGAGCCCCAGATGACGTACTTGCGCCCGATGCGATCGCCAATCGGGCCGCCCGCGAGCGTCCCCAGCGCCACGGCAAAGAGGAACACGAACAGGTAGACCTGTGCGGCCTGCACCGAAAGCTGGAACTTCTGGATCAGGTAAAACGTGTAATAGCTGTTCAGGCTCGCCAGATAGAAGTACTTCGAGAAGATCAGCACCAGGAGCACGCATACCGAGAAGACGACCTTCGAATGCGGCAGGTTGACGATCTGGCGCGCAACGCTCGCCTTGCCTCGAGCCGTCAAGCGCTGCTGCTTGTACCAGGTCCCCACCTGAAACAGCACGATCATGGCCAAGAGCGCACCCAGTGAGAACCAGGCGAGACTCGGGCGGCCGTGAGGAATGATGATCCACGCCGCGAGCAGCGGTCCGACCGCACTGCCGGCGTTGCCGCCGACCTGGAAGAGCGATTGCGCAAGGCCATGCCGCCCTCCTGAGGCCATGCGGGCGACGCGCGAGGACTCGGGATGGAAGATCGACGAGCCCGTCCCCACCAGCGCAGCCGCGAGCAGAACCGTCTCGAAATTGGGTGCAATCGACAGCGCCACCAGCCCGACCATGGTGAACCCCATGCCAACCGAGAGCGAATAGGGCTTGGGATGCTTGTCGGTGTAAAGACCCACGAGCGGCTGCAGGAGCGAGGCCGTCGCCTGGTAGGTCAGGGTGATAAGCCCGATCTGAGTGAACGAGAGATCGAAAGTACCCTTGAGCAGCGGATAGATCGCAAGGATCAGCGACTGCATCATGTCGTTCAGGAAGTGGGCAAAGCTCAAGGCACCCAGCACCCCGAAGCCGGTGCTCTGTGCGCTGGCGAGCGTTGCCGGCTCGATACGACCTACAGTGGTGCTCATATGAAATTCGCTCCTGATGTTCCCTCCGGATACCGGCCCCGGAAGGGACGGGGCCCGGCGTGCCGTGTGTCGGGTCTATGCCCCTGGGCAGCTGTCAGAACGCTATTTTAGCCCTCCCGCTTCCTTTGCGCTTGCGCAACCGGGCCTGCGCCTCTGCTCGCCAGCCCGCCCATCGTGCGCGGAGGAGACCCACAGGTGACGATGCTCGCCATGGACGCTTTGGGTGGCAACTGGAAAGCTGGGACCGCCAAAGGCGCCGACCGCGACCCACCTGGGACGGCGCGAGGTCTGCCAGTGCACGGTCTAGCCACAGTTTGCACAGTTTGGACAGAACTGGAAGGTGAGCGCGTGGCTGCTGTCTGACGATCGCGTGTCGGTGTGGGACAAGCCCTCCGGCACGACATCGGTGCCTGCAAAGAATGCGGCAATCCCGTCGCTGCTGCCGGTGCGCCCCTGACAATCGCGACAATGGCACAAGGACACCCTGACTGGCTCGCCACGGAAGCGCATGGAGAGCTGCCCACAGAAACGCGCCGCGCGCCGCTCCACCATCGCTCCTCCTCCCACCGGGGCCTGATCACCCGTCCTGATCCGTCCTGACCTGTCCTGACCCGTCCGGACACGTCCCGACCCGCAGGTCCGCCGTGTCCGCCCACCCGGCCTCGGCCCTTAGGGCACGTCCTCCCCCTTGGATAACGCATCGACGCTACGCGCCGTCGCTCCACCCAGGGACAGGCCACAAGGGGGCAAAAATGGGCAAACAGGGGCAAACAGGGGACCAGGAGCGGTCCAATCAGCTATCCCATAGGCGATACCCGAAGACCGATACGCATACGCCCCCAGGCTGTGAGCTTTGATGACATCCACTCTTGAATTTGTGACCCGTGCCCACCCTCGGTCAGGCACACTCGCCGACGCTGTGCGCACGCGCCTTGCACCCGTGCTGCGGCACGTGCCCCTTGAACCTGTCCTGGAATACCGAATTTGAGTCCGCGCTCCCCTGCCTCGGCGTGCCCGTCCCGACCCCCCCGCAAAGCCCGCACGCAGCGCCGCCTCCTGCATGCGGGGATGACCCTTTGGTGGCCTCCATCGCCTCCATCGGCTCCTTCGCCCCCGCCGCCCCTCTCGCCCCTGCCTCCCCTGCCGCCTACCTCCCGTCTGACGAGCCTGACCGCCTTGTCGATTCTGGCGCTTGGCGTGAAC
>PLEY01000065.1 GCA_003136595.1 Burkholderiales bacterium | reverse complement strand
ATGTCCACCACCATCGAGCCGGTCGCCTCGGCCACGGGCAGGCCCGCCCCGATCGCCGCGGCCATGGGCTCCTCGATGAGATACACCTGCGAGGCCCCCGCACCGAGTGCCGACTCGCGGATCGCGCGGCGCTCGACCTGGGTCGAGCCGCACGGTACGCAGATGATGATGCGTGGCGAAGGCGAAAACAGCCGCGACTCGTGCACCATCTTGATGAACTGCTTGAGCATCTGCTCGGTGACCGTGAAATCCGCGATCACGCCGTCCTTCATCGGACGGATGGCCTCGATGTTGCCGGGCACCTTGCCGAGCATCGCCTTGGCTTCCTTGCCGACGGCCTGGATCGTCTTCTTGCCGTTGGGCCCGCCCTCCTGGCGGATCGCGACCACCGAGGGTTCGTCGAGCACGATACCCTTGCCACGGACATAGATGAGCGTATTGGCCGTCCCCAAATCGATCGCGAGATCGTTGGAAAAGTAACTTCTCAGAAATCCAAACATTCTTTTTCCTGCCGGGCGTTGCGCGCAGCCTCTCCCTGGCCATCGCACGTGGCGGGGTTCAAACCCCGTCTCAGCGCGGCTCAAGATGGATTCCGCAGCGCTTTCGGGAAGCCGCTAAAACGGGGATGATACCTTATAATTCAGGGCCGATTCCGCGTTCACGGGGCAAATCGCTCCCGGGCCGCGGGCCTGGAATCACGCCCTTCGGTCGCTCGCCCCGGACCGGTGCGAGCGCAGGCGAAGGGGCCCGGTTTCTCTTTCTCGCAGCATACGATAGCCATGTCACTCACCCTGCAGGATGTCCATCAGATCGCCCGGCTCGCGCGCCTCGCGCAGACCGCCGAAGAAGCCGAGGCGACGCTGGTCCAGCTCAATGACATCTTCGCGCTCATCGAGAAGATGCAGGCGGTCCCGACAGACGGCGTCGAGCCGCTGGCCACACCCCTCGCGGCCATCGAGGATGTGGCGCTGCGGTTACGCGAGGACGTGGTCACCGAGGAAGACGCGCGGGATGTTTATCAGGCCTTGGCCCCGGCGGTCCGCGCGGGGCTCTATCTCGTACCCAAGGTCATCGAATGAAGGGCGCGAACCCGACGCGTCCTGCGCGCGGCGTGCGCGTTTGGGGATATCCCGGATAGTCATGCACAACGAATCGGTACAGGCCCTGGCGGGGGCGCTCGCGCAGGGCACGGTTTCGAGCGTCGAGCTCACCGAGCTTTTCCTCGCCCGCATCGCGGCCGAGAAGGACTTGAACGCGTTCATCAGCGTCGATCCCGAGGTGTCGCTCGCCCAGGCGCGCGCGGCCGATCGGATCCGCGCGGCCGGCCGGGCGACCCCGCTCACGGGTATCCCGATCGCGCACAAGGATATTTTCGTGACGCGCGAGTTTCGCTCGACGGCCGGCTCGCGCATGCTTGAGAACTACCGCAGCCCGTTTGATGCCACCGTGGTCGAGAAGCTCGGTCTGGGGCCCCAGGGCGCGGGCATGGTCACGCTGGGCAAGGCCAACTGCGATGAATTCGCGATGGGCTCGTCGAACGAAAATTCCTTCTTCGGACCCGTCAAGAACCCCTGGGATCGGCGTGCCATCTCCGGGGGCACCTCCGGGGGCTCGGCCGCTCTGGTGGCCGCGCGCCTCGCACCGGCTGCAACCGGCACCGATACCGGCGGCTCGATCCGGCAGCCGGCAGCGATGTGCGGCGTGACCGGCATCAAACCCACCTATGGCAGGGTGTCGCGCTGGGGGATGATTGCGTTTGCTTCGAGCCTCGATCAGGCGGGGGTGCTGGCCCGCTCGGCGGCCGATTGCGCCCTGGTCCTGAATTTCATGGCCGGCTTCGATCCTCGCGATTCGACCAGTATCGAGCGCGTCGCCGAGGACTACTCCCGGGAGCTCGCCCTGCCGCTGGCCGGATTGCGGATCGGGCTACCCAAGGAATACTACGGCGAGGGCGTGAGCCCCGACGTCGCGAGCGCGGTAGAGGCGGCGTTGCGCGAGTACGAGAAAGCGGGCGCGAAGCTGGTGGACATCGAACTGCCGAGGACGGAGCTGTCGATCCCGGCCTACTACGTGATCGCTCCCGCGGAAGCCTCCTCGAATCTGTCGCGCTTCGATGGCGTCCGATATGGCCATCGCACGGCAGAGTATGGCGACCTGTTGGAGATGTACGAGCGCACCCGTGCAGAGGGGTTCGGCTGGGAAGTCAAGCGCCGCATTCTCGTCGGCGCCTACGTGCTCTCGCATGGCTACTACGATGCCTACTACCTGAAGGCTCAGCGCATCCGCCGGCTGATCGCCGAGGACTTCCAGACGGCATTTCGCGACTGCGATGTGATCGCGACGCCCGTCGCCCCGAGCGTCGCCTGGGATATCGGGGAGAAGGTCGACGACCCGGTGGCAAACTACCTGGCCGACATCTTCACCCTGAGCGTGAGCTTGGCCGGCCTTCCGGGCCTGTCCCTGCCCTGCGGCTTCGGGCGGCAGGGCCGTCCGGTCGGGCTGCAGCTCATCGGCAACTACTTTGGTGAGGCGCGTCTCCTGGGTGCGGCGCACCAGTTCCAGCAGGCCAGCGACTGGCACATGCGCGCGCCGACGGATCTGCACGGTGCGTAGGCCCATCCAAGCGCCCGGGGGTATGCGATGAACTGGGAAGTCGTCATCGGACTGGAGACTCACACCCAGCTGTCGACCGTCTCGAAGATCTTCAGCGGCACCTCGACCCAGTTTGGCGCCCCGCCCAACACGCAGGCAAGCCCGGTCGACCTCGCGCTCCCCGGAACGCTACCTGTCCTGAACCGCGGTGCCGTCGAGAGGGCCATCCGGCTTGGTCTTGCGATCGGCGCGCAGATTGCCCCGGTTTCGGTATTTGCCCGCAAGAATTATTTCTATCCGGACCTGCCCAAGGGGTACCAGATCAGCCAGTATGCGCTGCCGGTCGTGGTGGGCGGCACCCTTTCATTCATCGTCGAGGAGGACGGCAGGCCGGTCACGAAGACGGTGCGGCTAACGCGTGCCCATCTCGAGGAAGACGCCGGCAAGAGCCTGCACGAGGATTTCGCCGGGATGAGCGGCATCGATCTGAATCGCGCGGGCACGCCGCTGCTCGAGATCGTCTCGGAGCCGGATCTGCGTTCGTCCGCCGAGGCCGTGGGCTACGCGCGAGCCCTTCACAGTCTCGTGATGTGGCTGGGGATCTCTGACGGCAACATGCAGGAGGGCTCGTTCCGCTGCGATGCCAATGTGTCGGTGCGGCCGCGCGGCCAATCCGAATTCGGCACGCGCTGCGAGATCAAGAACCTCAACTCGTTTCGCTTCCTGCAGCAGGCCATCGACCATGAAGTCACGCGCCAGATCGAGCTGCTCGAAGACGGAGGACGCGTCATCCAGGAGACGCGCCTCTACGATCCCGAGCGCAATGAGACGCGGGCGATGCGCAGCAAGGAAGACGCCCACGATTATCGCTACTTCCCCGATCCTGACCTGCCACCCCTCGTGATCTCGTCGGCCTGGGTCGAACGCGTGCGAGCCGCGCTGCCGGAGCTGCCTGGCGCGATGCGGGAGCGTTTCGTCAGCGAGTACGCGTTGACGGAATATGACGCACACGGCGTGACCGCGACTCGTGCCCAAGCCCGCTTTTTCGAGGAGACGAACAAACTGCTCGGGGGAGCACACGCGAAGCTGGTCGCCAACTGGATGATGGGCGAGCTCGCGTCTCAATTGCGCCGCGACAACCGCGAGATCGAGGCTGCACCCGTCTCGCCCGCGCAATTGGCCCGGCTGCTCGCGCGGGTCGTCGACGGCACGATCAGCGGCAAGATCGCAAAGGACGTCTTCCAACTCCTCTGGGAGCGAGCGGGCGCCGGTGACGATGCCGCAGATCGGATCATCGACGAGAAGGGCCTGCGGCAGATTTCGGATGCGGGTGCCATCGAGCCCATCATCGATGCGATCCTCGCTGCCAACCCCGCCCAGCTCGCGGACTATCGCTCCGGCAAGGAGAAGCTCTTCGGCTTTTTCGTCGGACAGGCCATGAAAGCCACACAGGGCAAGGCCAATCCGCAGCAGCTCAACGATCTGCTGCGCAAAAAGCTCGCCGGCTAGATTGCGGGCGGCTACTCCTTGGCGATGCCGCGCGTGAGCGTGTGAAAGCGCTCAAGGTCGGCATCAAAGCGCTTGTTGATGCGGTCGATATCATTCTGGCGGTCCGCGATCGTCTGCTTTTCCGAGGCGATGGCTGATTCGTTCAGATCGATCCGGCGCTGCAGTTCATAGGGCACCGGTTTGCCTTTCAGCGCCGCGAGGTCCCGCTCGTTGGCTGCATGCTCCTGATTGAGCCCGGCCAGCCGGCCGTTGGCCGCATCGAGCGCCTCCTTGAAATCACTGACGGCACGCGAGCGGGCCCCATCGATTTCCTTCTCGTTCGAATAGGTGGACAAGAGGACCCGGTCACGGCGCTGCTGTTCGCGCTGGGTCTCCTCGAGTTCGCGGCGCTTCTTCTCGTCAGCCTCGGCCTGGCGCTGTTGGGCGGCCGTGAGGGGCGGTGCGATCTCGCGCAGCAGCACGCCGCCTTTGGAGCGCTCTTCCATGGCCCGATCGGAGCATTCCGGGATCGGCCGGTCCGAGGTCAGGATATGTCCGGATGCGTCACGACAGGTATAGATGTGACTGGCCGGCGCGCTCTGCGACTGGGAGAACGCGGGACCCAGCGCGCCCCATGCGACGAGACCTGCCAGCGCCCACGTCTTCATACGTGCGCGACTCCGTAGCGGGCGCGGTATTCCGCCACAGCGGGTCGATGGCCGGCCAGTCCACTGTTTGGGGAGGATTCGAGATACTGCATGATGTCATCGAGATTTGCGATCGAGATCACCGGAATTCCATAGTCTCGCTCGACTTCCTCGACCGCGGAATGTCCCGAGACCGTGGTCGCGTCGCCGCCGCGCTCCTGCCGGTCCAGAGCGATCAATACGGCCGCGGGGTTGGCACCCGCGCTACGGATGATCTGGACCGACTCCCTCACCGACGTGCCAGCCGAGATGACGTCGTCGACGATCACGACGTTGCCGGCCAGCTTTGCGCCAACTATTATGCCTTTCTCGCCATGATCTTTGGCCTCTTTCCGGTTGAACGAAAACCCGATGTCGCGTCCGCCATGGACGGCATCGATCTCGGCCAGCGCCACGGCGGTCGCCGAGGCGAGGGTGATGCCCTTGTAGGCCGGGCCGAACAGCAGGTCGAACTTCAGCTCGTGGTCGCGTTCGGCCGCGACGAGGGTTTTCGCATAAAATCCCGACAGTCTGCCGAGGGTCGCGCCGTGGTGAAACAGGCCGGCGTTGAAGAAATACGGGGACTTTCGTCCAGCCTTGGTGATGAACTCGCCGAACATCAGGACGCCGGACTGGAGGGCGAACTCGATGAAGTCCTGACGTAAATTGTTCAAATGCGCCTCTTTTGGTCAATAAATAGATCCTGCGCCGATTTTTCGTCGGCGAGGTGATCCCAAATCAGGTTTTCTCCCAACTCACGCAAGGTTCGTTCCCATGCCCAAAGCGGTCCCGCAGAAACAGAAGAAGAAGCTGCTGCGCGTGACGAGTCTGAATCTTAACGGAATCCGCTCAGCCGCCAAGAAGGGCGTCTTCGACTGGCTGCGCAAGGCGAACCCCGACATCCTGTGCGTACAGGAGCTCAAGGCCCAGGCCGAGGACATGGATGCGATGCTCCTGCGAGCCGATACCCACTATGGCGGTTTCCACTATGCCGAAAAGAAGGGTTACAGCGGGGCGGGTCTGTACGCTGTCACTAAGCCGCGGGCCGTAAGCATCGGCTTTACATCTGAGGAGTTCGATCGGGAGGGCCGCTACGTCAGGGCCGATTTCGATACCGCGAAAAAGAAGCTCTCGTGCATCAGCGTTTACCTGCCCTCAGGCTCAAGCTCTGCGGATCGCCAGGCAGCCAAGTTCCGTTTTCTCGAAGAATTCCTGCCTCACCTTGAGGCACTCATGGCCGAGCACCGCACGAGCGGTCGCGAATTCATCCTGTGCGGAGACTGGAACATCGCGCACCGGGAGATCGACTTGCGCAACTGGAGGAGCAATCAGAAAAACTCCGGCTTCCTTCCCGAGGAGAGAGCCTGGCTTAGCCACGTCTTCGAGAAGCTCGGCTATGTCGACGTGTTCCGTCAACTCGACCCCCGACCCGAGCAGTACACCTGGTGGAGCAACCGCGGCCAGGCCTGGGCCAACAACGTCGGGTGGCGCATCGACTATCAGATCACGACTCCAGGCATTGCCTCAAAGGCCATTGCCGCGTCGATCTACAAAGACGAGCGCTTCAGTGACCATGCGCCACTGACGATCGATTACGAATGGGCGCTCTGAGCGCGCCGTCCTTCCATCGCATCTGGCGACCTTCAGTTAGTCGCCGATAAGGGTTTCCACACCCGCAGCTTTGAGTGCCTCGTAGCGAGGTTGAAGTCCTTGCCTGTCGTCAACAGAACAAGTTGATGGCGAACCGCGAGCTGCGCCAGGAGTGCGACTATAGTGCCGGGCTGAAGACCGCCACGCCGACATCGATTGCGAAGATCAGCGGCCTTTATGTGATCGCGCCCGTCTGCAGCCAAAAGCGGCAAGGCGCCGAACCGATCGATGCTGTCCTAGCGGGCGCGGGACCAGTGAAACCCTGGAGCAGTTCCTGGAGAACGAGTCCCGTGGCCACTATCGAGTCTTCCCCTTCGAGCGCCGCCCGTGAGGCGCCAACTTGCGGCCCATTGGAAACCGCGTCGCGGCGAAACGGAAGCGACCATACGCTCGTATCAACCAGCAAGGTCATCGGCGCGAACGCTCCGCCTTGTAGTCGCACGAGTAAACCATTGCAACTTGACCATCAGATCAAGCAGATGCTTGTGCTCGCGCCGTGCGATGAACTCCTCGGGTGTTCGCTAAACTGCGGCCTTCTTGGTGCGCTCGCCAGAGACCGCAAGGGCCCCCTCGATGAGTTTGGGGTGCAAGGATAGATTGGTAGCCATGTGCAATCTCGTACACAAGATTCTAGACAGATCGGCCGAAGCGATCCCCTCTCGGAGCCCATGAATTCCGCACCACGCAGGTCCAGAGAACACGCTTGGTCAAACTCATGCAGGGGTCCTACTCGGCGGAGTCAACGAACATGTTCGCGTTCCGCCTCGACAATCAGATCACGACTCACCGGATTTCCCAAAACGGCGTCGTCGCGTCGTCCAGCACTGACGCGTACTTGGCGATTCTTGAGGAATGTATCCCTCACGAATCTCGTCAACAGGCTTTCTCCTTTCCGCCTGATCTTCCGCGTGAATTAGAAATCGGGCCCGCAGCCAGTTCATGGTCGCAGACCCAAGACGCCCTGACCACAAACACCGGATTTGCGCTTTATTGCGATTTACAGGATCGACCGTGCCCGCGCAGGCGTTTTCCGCGTCACTGTTCTCCCCGGGCTTCAGGGTTGGAGTCACGACAGGCCTGTTTGCGTGCTTCTCCGAGCGCGCTCGGCACAACCAACCTAGGGTAGGTCCTGATCAGCGGGTGGGTTGATCCTCGGTAAAATGAGGGGTCGCAGGGCCGGCGCGACACAGGTTCCCAATCCCAGTCGCGCGTGCGCGTGCGCGAGCGCGATCCGGCAGGCAGCGTGCGCTTGGGCAATGCCTTGGCAACAATGATTGCCTT
Source organism: Burkholderiales bacterium (assembly GCA_003136595.1). GTDB lineage: Bacteria > Pseudomonadota > Gammaproteobacteria > Burkholderiales > Burkholderiaceae_D > BOG-994. The sequence goes on along the minus strand of PLEY01000065.1, from coordinate 84,102 downwards.
TCCGAATTCAAAAAAATCATCGGAGACAAAAATGTCGAATCAACGCAATAGCCGTTCAGTTTCCCGTCGCACCGTCCTGAAGTTCGGGGCTGGTCTTGCCGGTGGTCTGGCCCTACCGGCGCCGATGATGAGCGCCTGGGCGGCCGAGCCGACGGCTGTCGGAACCTACCCCGCCGGCGTTGACGGCTCCTCTGTGTTCATCGGCATCTGCACGCCCAGAACGGGGACCTACGCGGCACAGGGAGAAGACGAGATCAAGGGTTACGAACTCGCCATCGAGCATCTCAACTCGGGCGCCGACCTCTTCAAGAAAATGTCCCCGAAGACCACCACTGGCGTCCTCGGAAAAAAGGTGCTCTTCGACATCGCCGATAGCGAGGCCAAGCCCAACACCGCAGTGCAGGCAGCGTCGGCATTCATCAGCCAGAAGAAGGCGTTGATGATCACCGGCTCGGTGTCGAGCGCAGTGGCCGTTGCGCTCAACAAGCTGGCCGATCGCGAGAAAGTCATTTACCTGCCCTGCATCTCGGGCTCGAATGATACGACCGGCAAGGATTGCGTACGGTATTCGTTTCGCGAGTGCTTCTACGCGCAGACGGCGGCCCAGGCCATCGCGCCGGTACTCGTCAAGGCGCTTGGCCGCGGCAAGAAGATAGCGTTCCTGACTCCAGACTACACCTACGGCCATACGGTTCGCGAGTCGATGGAGACCGTACTCGGCAAGCTGGGCGACTGGACGGTGGCAACCAATCAGATTTCGCCCCTCGGCACGACCGATTTTTCGACATACCTGTTGAATGTGTCGAACAGTGGGGCCGATGTCGTCGTCAACATCAACTTCGGGCGCGATGCCGTGCTCTCGATCAAGCAGGCCAAGCAGTTCGGAATACTGAACAAGATGACGCTCGTCATGCCTTATAACACCCCGTTCCTCGCCGAGCAGGTTGGCGAGGACGTCATGGAGGGGGTCTACGCGGGAACGGACTACTGGTGGACAATCGAGGACCGCTATCCTCTGGCCAAGTTGTTCAACACTGAATTCAAGAAGAAGTACGGCTACAACCCGGAGTGGGGTGCCAACGCCGCCTATGCGCAGATTGCGATGTGGGCGGATGCCGTCGAGCGGGCTGGAACCTTCAATCCGCCCGATGTCATCAAATCATACGAGAAAGGCGCCACGGTGCAATCGACCGTAGGACCGGTCCATTTCCGCCCGGAGGACCACCAGCTTGTCAGACCGGTGATCATTGTGCGCGGCAAGCCCCAGAAGAAGATGTCGAGCAAGGACGATTTCTACGACGTGATCGAGATCGTCGAAGGTGCACCCTTGATGCAGGCGCCGGACGCATTCGGCTGCAAGCTCGGCAGTTACACCTGAAGTACGGCGCGCAATTCTCGCGGCGCCGGTGTGAGAGGGACCCCGAGACCCGGGCGTCCCGCGTTGGCAGTCCCTACCCCGTAGGAATCGGTCCATGGTTCTAGTACCATGACCTTCCTCCTCTCTCCAGAGCAAGGCCGAACGTGTTCAGCTGGGCGAACCTGACGTCACAGATGTTCAATGGACTGGTCTTGGGCGCTCTGCTCGCCCTCATCAGTTCCGGACTGACCATCATTTACGGCACACTTGGTGTGCTCAACCTCGCGCACGGCGCCCTGTTCATGCTCGGCGGCTACGCCGGCTGGGTCGCCTACCAGGCAACGGGATCGTATCTGGTCGCCCTCGCGGCCGGATCCGTTTTTGTGCTGCTTGTCGGCGTTGTCATGGAACGCGGCGTGATCCGCTTCTTCTATGGCCGGCCCCCCGAGGATCAGATACTCGTCACCTTTGGTCTGGGCATCGTGTTCGTCGAGCTCGTGCGATTTGCCTTTGGGAGCCTCTCGAAGACGGTCGGCGCCCCCGCGTGGGCAGAAGGCATCACGTCACTGGGCTTCATGATCTACCCGACGTACCGGCTCCTGGTGGTGGGCATCGTCTCGGTTGCCCTGCTGCTCTTCTACATCATCCTCTATGGGACCCGCCTTGGCATGATCGTGCGCGCCGGCATCGAGGATTCGGGGATGGTTGATGCGTTGGGCATCAACGTCTATCGGGTATTCATGATGGTCTTCGGCATCGGCGCCATGGCGGCCGGGTTCGCCGGAATCGTCAACGCGCCGATCGCACCGATCAGTCCGGGCAGTGGCGACGATGTCCTGATCCAGGCGTTCGTTGTTGTCGTCATCGGCGGGGTCGGTTCGTTTCCGGGGGCCATTCTCGGCGGGCTTATCGCCGGAGAAATTCTCAGCATCACCTCGATGATCAATCCCGCGTACTCCCAAGTCATGCTTTACGCCGTCATGACTCTGGTGCTTGTCTTTCGCCCCCGCGGCCTGCTTGGCTTGGTGGGTCGCGAATGACGACCGCGGGCTCGACTTACCTCCGAAGCTGGACGCCCGACATTCTCCTCGCGATTGGGCTCGCGCTGGTTCCCGTCGTCCTGCCACCGCTCGGGTTCGCGCAAAACACGATTAACCTGGTGTTGGTATTCGGGCTGTTTGGAATTGGCTTTGACCTGTTGTTCGGATACACAGGTCTCTTGTCATTTGGCCAGGCCGCTTTCTTTGGCACCGGCGGATTCGTGGCCGCGTATCTGTTGGTCAATCTGAATTTCCCGAGCGTGATCCTGGCGCTTGTGATCGGCACTCTCGCCTCGGCCTTGGTGGGAACTCTGGTGGGCTTGGTGGCGCTCAGGCGCACCGGCATCTACTTTGCGATGATCACCGTCGCCATAGCGGAGATGTTCTTCTTCCTCGAAAATTCGCCACTCGCCCAGTTCACCGGCGGCGAGAATGGCCTGGCTGGAGTGCCGGCACCGACCCTGTATCTGGGATTCACGACGCTTCGCGTCGGACCCGGATTGAGCATGTACGCGTTTCTGGCGGTCTGCTTCTTTCTGGGCATGGTGATCGCAAGGCGCATCGTCAATTCTTCCGTGGGCCACGTCATGGTTGCGATCCGCGACAATCCGCTGCGCGCCGCGGCCGTGGGTCACAATGTCAAGCGCTACAAGCTTCTGGTTTTCGTGGTTGCGGCCGCCTACGGGGGGCTGGCGGGGGGGCTCCTGGGCGTGCTGCAAGGCTACATGCCGCCAGATGCGTTTACCTTTGACACCTCGGGCCAGTTGGTGATCCAGACCGTGATCGGTGGTCTTGGCACCCTGTTTGGGCCGCTCGTGGGTGCTGCAGTATGGCTGTTCCTGCGGGATTTCCTGCAAGGCTCGCTGGGCCTTGGGGCCGCCTGGCGTCTCGCGCTCGGCGTGATCTTCGTTCTCTTGGTCTGCTTCTTGCGCCGCGGCGTACTCGGGGGCCTGAAGGATCTCGTCGCGCACTGGCACAGGATCCAACATCCCGAGTCCGTAGCGGCGGAGCCGGACGCTTCCGGCTTGCTCGAATCCGCGCCCGAGCGGGACGCCGTTCCGGTTGCCCCGAGGGATGCCCCTGTCACTGGGGCAGCGAGCGAGCCGATCCTGGTCGCAAAGCAGCTCACCAAGCGCTATGGCGGGCTGGTGGCCAACTCCAACATCGATTTCACGGTTGCAGCGGGCGAGCTGCGCGGCATCATCGGGCCCAACGGCGCGGGGAAAAGCACCTTTTTCAAGATGCTGACCTGTGAGGTGACGGCCTCGTCCGGTTCGATCCTGTTCGAGGGGCAGGACATCACCGGCATGGACGTCACAGCCGTGTGCCAGCTGGGCATGAGCAAGAGTTACCAGGTGAACCAGCTGTTCAACCGTCTCACCGTGCGCGAAAACCTGACCATCGCCGCCCTGGCACGTATCCGGGGTTCTTTCCGGGTGGACATGCTGCGCAGCGCCCTGCGCGTACACGGACTTGCCGACCAGGTCGACGAGGCACTCGAGCTCGTACACTTGCAGCACCGCGCTGCGCGCCCCGTGTCCGAATTGGCATACGGCGAGAAGCGACGGCTGGAGATTGGTCTCGCACTCGCCACCCAGCCGAGCCTGTTGCTGCTCGATGAACCGCTGGCCGGGATGAGTCCGAGCGAACGTGTTGAGACCGTCAATCTTCTGAAGAAGATCCGCAAGGGCCGTACCCTGATCGTGATCGACCACGACATGGATGCCATCTTTGATCTGACCGAACGTATCACCGTGCTCAGCGAAGGAACGGTCCTCGTCGAAGGGAGCCCCGAAGAAATCAAGAGCAATGAGAGGGTTCAGGAAGCCTACCTCGGCGGGGTGGATGAATGAGTCTGCTGGAGGTCAGGGGCCTAAACAGCTACTACGGCGACTCGCACATCCTGTTCGACGTCGACATCCGGGTCGAGGCGCATGAAGTTGTCGCGCTGCTTGGCCGCAATGGCGCGGGCAAGTCGACCACCTTGAAGAGCCTCATGGGCATGTTGAAACCGAAGTCTGGCTCGATCCGGTTCGATGGCGAAGAGATCGCAGGCAAGCCAGCCCATTTCATCGCCCGCGCCGGGATGCAGCTGGTCCCCGAGGAGCGACGCATTTTTGGGAGCCTCGATGTCGAGGAGAACATTGTTCTCGCGGGATTGACCGCAGGCAATCGTTGGCCTCTTGAGCGGATCTACCAGATCTTCCCGCGGCTAGCGGAGCGGCGACGCAGCCGCGGTACTCAGCTCTCGGGTGGGGAACAGCAGATGCTAGCCATCGCGCGAGCCCTGGTCCGCGATCCGAAGCTGCTCCTCCTTGACGAGCCGTTCGAGGGCCTGGCTCCCGTGATCGTCAAGGATCTGATCGAGGCCTGTCGCAAGCTCGCCGAGGCGGGACAGACGATCGTCCTGGTCGAGCAGAACCTGGCGGCAGCGCTGAAGATGGCAAGTCGTGCTTACATCATCAACAACGGCCACGTGGTGCACGAAGGGACTGCGGCAGACCTCAAGCAAAGTCCGCAGGTGCTGCATCGCTACCTCGGTGTCTGACCGCCCGGGCTTCAGCACAGGGATCGACACGGTCTGCGTACCAGGACTGGATACGATCACTGCGCGCGTCATGCGCGCGCACCGACCTTTTGGCGGGGCTCGAAGAGGGACGTCAGGATCGCCGCGCGGTTGGGTCGACCGAGCAGAACCACACCGTCCCCCTCGCCGATCACAGCGGTCGCGGGAGGCGCCGTGTAGACATCCCCGTCACGTCGGTTGATCTGCACGACAAAAAACGCGCCCTTGGCCTGGCGCTCGACGGCCGCCACGGTCATCCGTACCGCGGCACTCTGGGGCGCCGCCGTGACGACCTCGAGGTCGATGCCGAAATTGCGCAGCACCCGCTGAAAGCCATGGGAGCGCTCAAGGCTCTCGATGATGCGGGCCGATTCCTCGTAGAGGAGCAGCTCGGCAATGCGCTCGGCTCCGATGTGGGTGGGCAGGACGACCTTGTCCGCGCCCGCCTGGAGCAGCTTGCTCTCGGTGCTGGACAGTTCGCCGCGTGCGACGATTGAGAGCTCGGGATTGAGCGCTCGGGCGCTTAACGTGATGAAGACGTTCAGTGCATCGTTGGCCAGCACGGTGGCCAGCGCATGCGCGCGCGTCACGCCGGCCGCGCGCAGGAATTCCTCCCCGCTCGCATTGCCGTGGATGCACAGATACCCCTGCAGGCGCGCCTCCGCTGCGCGCGCCTCGTTTTCCTCGATGATGACAAATGCCGCGCTGCTCGCACTGAGCGCACGCGCCAGGGCGGCGCCGAAGCGGCCGAAGCCGCAGACGATCACGTGTTCCTTAAGCTCATCGATTTGCGCATTCATTCGCTTGAGTCCTATCGCCTTGTTGAGGTGGTTTAGCGTGATGAACTGTACGAGGGCACCCGTCAGGAAGATGATGCCCGTACATCCCAGCACAATCAGTGTCAGGGTGATGATGTTCAACGCCACGGTGTTGATTGGCCTGACTTCGTTGTATCCGACCGTGAAGATGGTCGTGATGACCATGTACAGCGCGTCCCGGAAGCTCCAGCCCTGCGAGATATAAGCGCCGGTCGCAACCAGCATGATGGCGAGGGTGTAGGCGACCCCGCCCGTGAGATTCTTGACCGGCGAGTCGAGGAGCCCCGTCATACGGGGCTTGGGCACCCGGCGGATAGGTCGCGACCGGGACTTCAGCCGCGCGACCGGGGGCTCCTTGGCCGGGGCGCCCTGTGCCGGAACCGCGGGCGGGGCAGCTCCGGATCCTGACTCATCAGGAGCGCTGGGCGCTGGGTCATCCTGGGTCATGGCGTCGCAGAGCCTCCGAGAAGATCTCCCGCAATGTCGGCGGTCCGTCCTGCACCTTGGCGCCGCGTTCGCGGCGTATCGAGCGCGCCATCTGGAAGTGCCCTGGGGCTAAATCCGGTGAGCCGATCGACCGGTGTCTTAAGGGCTCCCCGCAAGCGATAATCGTGCCATGGAGGGCAAATCTAGCGGCCGATGTTCTGCGAGCGCAGCGCAGCGATGACGGCATCGGGCAGTTCGGCCCGAAAGCGGCTCTTCGACTTCATGACCTGCAGCCCGATGGAACATGAGAAGGGCGGCGCATTCGCAATGGTGAGCGAAAGCGCGACCGGCGCGGCCAGCGCCCGCCGGGCAAAGTCCTCGAAATCGCCAAGCGCGACCCAGATCGCCGATAGCAGCGCCACGTTGAAGTCGGGAAAGTACTCGATGCGGGTCTGCGGCGGCGCGTCGGAGACGCGGATTGGATAGTCCCTAAAGCACACGGTGATGCCATGCTCGGTTCCGCACAGGGTGGCCAGGATCTGGGAACGATAGGACTTCTGGCGCCACAGAATCGGCACGGTTGCGCTCCTGGAGAAGATGCGTGGTTGGAATTGTGGAGCAAATCCGTGCCGTCGACGAGGGCGCCGCACGGCTCGGTGTACGAGCCTGCGTGCGCGCGCCAGGGCAGCGCTTGCAGCCGGGGGGGCTCTCCAAAGCCATCACCCGCAGAACGCCTCCACGACGTGAGCGCAACCCCTGGCCGCAGCGATTCGGCCTAGAGTTCCCGATCGTAGACGATAAAACCCAGATGTTCGGCCACGGTATCGTAGAGGCGGCGTCCGGGCCCGTTGGACGCGTGGGTCTGCCAGTACACCTCGCGCACGCCCGCCGCAGTCGCGGCCCGGTATACCGCCTCGATCAGCGCGCGGCCGATGCCGCGGTTGCGTTCGGCGGGCTCCGTAAAGAGATCCTGCAGATAGCAGACCGGCGCGACCGATGTGGTGCTGCGGTGAAACAGATAGTGGCTGAGGCCCAAGAGTCGGTCCTCGCGCTCGGCCACCAGTGCGAAGACCGGTTCTGCGGGATCGAAAAAGCGCTCCCAGGTCGTCGCGGTGATATCCGCAGCCAGCCGAGTCTCGCCACTCCGGCCGTAGAACGCGTTGTAGCCCTCCCAGAGCCGCTCCCAGGCGGACCGGTCCCCCCTCTGGATCTCACGCACCTGCAGTCCCTCACTCATCGGCACTCACCGTTTCGGTCGCGCGTCCGCAAGCCCAAAGGTACGAATGGTCCTCGGGACACCACTTGTGATCCCTGGTCCCTGGCCCCGCGGGCCGCGCCCGAGAAGCCCGTAGAGCCGTCGCGCCGGAGTGCTCCCTGACGCGGGGCGGGGGGCGGCCGCAGCCGGGAAGAGCACAGCTCCGCAGCCCCCACAGCGCCCGATCAGGAGCGGCGTACGGCAGCCACGCTCGCCGCGCGCCTCTTTAGCGGACGCCCGGATCCGAGTTGGCCAGGAACCGCTCGGCGAGGCTCACCCAGAAGGCGCCGCCCACGCCGATGTTCTCATCATTGAAGTCGTATCGAGGGTTGTGCACTTCACAGATGCTGCCGCCCTCGCCAATGCCGTTGCCGATAAAAAAGTAGCTGCCTGGCCGCTGCTCGAGCATGAAGGCAAAGTCCTCGCTGCCGGACACGGGCGGCCCGTTCAGGATGACCTTCTCGGGTCCGACCAGATCGACTGCGACTCGGCGCGCAAAGTCCGTCTCCTCGCGCGAATTGACGAGAACCGCGTAGCCACGTTGGTAGTCGATGTGTGCCCGCACACCAAAGCTCTCCGCCTGGGCGGTGACGAGCGCATGGATGCGGCGCTCGAGCGTCGCGCGGACCTCTGGATCGAGGGCGCGCACGGTGAGCTCCATGCTGGCCTCCGCCGGGATGACGTTGTTGGCCGTCCCGGCCTTCAGAACCCCGACGGTGACCACGGCCAGTTGGGATGGGTCGACATTGCGCGAGACGATGGTCTGCAGCGCCATCACGATACTCGCCGCCGCGACCACCGGATCGACCGCCTTGTGCGGGATCGCGCCGTGACCCCCGACGCCCTCGAGACGGATCAAGACGCGGTCCGAGGACGCCATCGTCGGACCATCACGAAAGGCCAGCACCCCCTGGGGGAGACCCGGCGCATTGTGGGCTGCATACACGGCATCGCAAGGGTATTTCTCGAAGAGGCCCTCGGCAATCATGCGGCTCGCGCCGCCCAGGCCCTCCTCGGCCGGCTGGAAAATGACGTTCAAGGTCCCGGAGAAGCGACCCTTTTCAGAAAGATAGCGCGCCGCGGCCAGCAGCATGGCGGTATGTCCGTCGTGACCGCAGGCATGCATGACACCCGCAACGCGGCTCGCATAGCTGCGCCCGCTTTGCTCCTCGATCGGCAGCGCATCGAGGTCGGCACGGATGCCCAGCCGGCGCACGCCTGCGCCCCGGCGCAGCTGCCCCACCACTCCGGTGCCACCCAGGCCGCGTTCCACCTGATAGCCCCACTGTTCGAGAAGCCCGGCGACGAGCTCGGCGGTGCGATGTTCCTGGAAACCCAGTTCCGGGTGCTGGTGGATGTCGCGGCGAATCGCGACGAACTCCGGCGCGAGGCCGTCCAGGTCCTGCAACAGGGATGTCATGGTTAAGGCGAGCTCGGTGATAGGGGTCGGCAGTGCGTCAGGCTGCGACGCTTCGGTATGCGGGACGTTACCATTTTCCTCCGGAGCCCGCCCAAAGCGTTGCCGGGGACCGGGTCTTGGCCGCTCTGCCTAAGCCGGGGCTCCGAGCCGCACCACGTACTGCCCCGACTTCTCGTCGGGCTGCATCTGCAGAACGCCGCGCTCCTGGGCGTAGAGGACCAGATCCTTGAAGGATCCAAAGCCGTAGTACGCCTCATTGAAGCCAGGGCGGCGGCGTTTCATCGTCTGCTTGACCATCGAGCCCCAGATCTTCTCGTCGGATCCGCGCTCGCCGATCAGGGCCTCGATCGTCTCCACCAGGAAATCGATGGCGTCCTGGCGTCGTTCGTCCTCGCTGCGCGCACCCGATTTCTTCGGTGCCGCACCCGACTTGCCGGCCGCCTTCTTCGGCGCCGGCCGACGGCTCGATTCCTGGACCCTGACCAGATCATCGTAGTAGATGAATTCGTCGCAGTTGGCGCTCAGGAGGTCCGAGGTCGAATCCTTGACGCCGACACCGATCACATAGCGGTTGTTCTCACGCAGCTTTGAGACCAGCGGCGAGAAGTCGGAATCGCCACTGATGATGACGAAGGTGTCGACATGATTCTTCGTGTAGCACAGATCGAGCGCATCGACCACCATGCGGATGTCTGCGGAGTTCTTGCCCGACTGGCGCACATGCGGAATCTCGATGAGCTCGAAGGCGGCCTCGTGCATGGTCGCCTTGAACTCCTTGTAGCGCTCCCAGTCGCAGTAGGCCTTCTTGACGACGATGCTGCCCTTGACGAGCAGGCGCTCGAGCACCTTCTTGATGTCGAACTGCGCGTAGTTTGCATCGCGCACGCCGAGCGCGACGTTTTCAAAGTCGCAAAACAGGGCCATGTTGGTGATTTCGGGCTGACCTGCCATGGTTACACGTCCTGCAGGGCTCCAGGGAATGCGCGTGCACCGGCGCGCGCAGACCGCTCTGGTGGGGTTGCGATTATGGCACGGCAGAGGGCCTGCGGTGGCGCGCGGGGTGGGGGTCCCGAGCGAGGCGGCTCTAGTCGCCTGGCCGATCGGGACCCGGCCCGGGCGCATCCGGGGACGGTGGTGGCGCCCACCCAGGCGGCAGCACGAGGGCGAACTCGCTTTCAAGGGTGGCCCGCAGGGCCGCCGCATCGGTCAGTTCATGCACCACCGTGCGCGCATTCTGTGTGACTTTCAAGGAGCGGTTGACGAGCAGGCTGCGGCGCTCGGGCGTGATCCGTTGCACCATCAGCACGTGACGGAACATCGAGGCGGGATGGGTGGAGACATAGTAATTGGCCATGAAGACGTCCTCGCGGGTGACGGGAGTGCGATATAGCGCATAGTGAGGCTCCCAGCCGCCGCCGAGATCGCCGTCAAGAAACCAGCCACCGTCTGGCTGGGGCGCGAACCGGTAACGGGCACCATCGGGCGTCTGATGGATGGCCTCGGCCGCCAGGGGCAAGGGATGCAGCAGTCCGCGGCCTCCGAAGCCCACATCAGCCAGATACGGACCATCGGGGGTATCAACCTCGAGGACCAGATGCGAGCGGGGCGAGCGTCGCGCATCCGTCCAGCGTACGCGCGCGAGCTGGGCGCTGCTGGCAAACCCGAGCGCCTCGAGCGCCGACTGGAAAAGCGTGGCCTGCTCGTAACAGTAGCCACCCCGCCTCGCGCCCACGAGCTTGGCCGCGACGTCGGGCGGATCGACCGAGATCGTCCGGCCGGCCAATACGTCCAGATTCTCGAAAGGAATCGCCCCAGCATGCGCTTCGTGCAGAGCCACCAGGGTCGCTGCGCTGCAGGCCGTGCCGCCGCGGTAGGCGATGCGTTCCAGGTAACGATCGAGGTCGAACATGAGTGTCCCCCGCGATGAGCGGCGCGCCGCGAGCCGCGACGGGCCATGTGCCTGACAGGTGCGAACCGAGATTGTCGCAGGTTGGCGGGCGCGACGCTGGGTTTGCGTTGATAATACGAGCGCCAAATGCCACAACCGTTGCTGCTCATGGAAGCCGCCCTGCGCATCGCCCGGCCGGTACGCGACCTGCCCCGGTCCATCGCACTCTACGCCGCCGGTCTTGGACTCGAGGTTCTCGGTCAATTTCACGACCATGACGGCTTCGACGGCGCCTTTCTCGGCCACCCGGGCCACGCGCTCCACTTCGAATTCACGTACTGCAGGCGGCATCCGATCGTCCCCAGTCCGACCCCCGAGGACCTGTGGGTGTTCTATCTTCCAGATCGCAACGCATGGTCGCAGGCGTGTGCGCGCATGCTCGCTGCCGGATTCGCGCAGGTACCCCCGTTGAATCCGTACTGGGCGGTGCGCGGCGCGACCTTCGAGGATCCCGATGGTTACCGTAACGTCTTGCAGAATGCGGCATGGCCGTAGGGCGCGTCGCGCGGCTCGGACCCGCGCCCAAGTGACCTGTCAAGCCGCCCCGCGGGCCCGTTCGCATCAGGACGCTGCAAAAAAGACGCCACAAAAGGATTCACAAAAGGATGCACAAAAGGATTGCCTGAGTGCAGGATTTTTGCTCCAATCGGTGGCAATCCTGCCGCTTCGGCTTAGGGTCTGAACCGGACCGGGCATTTGGGGGACGTCGTGCCGTTCGTGTCGAGCAGCATGCGGTACCGACGCAGTACCGCGCCCGGCGCACGGCCAGACTGGACTTGAGGATACCGATGCGCCGCTTGAAACGAATCGCCGGGCTCGCGATCGGCCTGGCTGTGGGCTCCTGTGCCCAGGCCGACGTGGGGGTGGGTGGTCCCACCGGTGATGCGGCGGCCGAGCGGCTGATTGCGCAGAGCAAGGCGCTGCGCGCCGACGGCCGGCTGGAACTCGCGATCGAGGGCCTGACGGCCGCGAGCCAGCAGGCAGCCACGCCCGCTGAACACGCCCGCGCCGTGGGCGAGCTCGGCGCGACCTTGTTCCTGGCCCATCGCTACGATGACGCGACTCCTCGACTCCACGAAGCCTACGACGCGCTGGCCGGCGCAGCACGCGCACCGTACGCGGTGGACCTTGGCAATCTCGCGCTCGTGCGCCACCAGAACGAGGTGGCCCGCCTCTATTACGAGGAGGGTGCGCGAGCCGGCGACGACCCGGTACGCTTTAGCGCAGAGCTCAATCTGGCGCGCCTTGCCGAGCCCAACACGCGGCTTGGTGTGCTTGCCCAGCTGTCGAGCTCGCTTGCAGGGCTGCCCGACCCGCACGACCGCGCGCGCTTCGGCCTGAACCTCGGTGACCAGGCCGCAGCGCTCGGCGGCCGGGGGCTTGCGATCGCCTACGCGCAGTTCACCTCAGCCCGGGCGCTGTCCGATCAGCTGGGCGATGCACGCCTTTCGGTGGAGGCGCGCGATGCGCTGGCGCGTCTCTATGAAGACCAGCATCGCGATGCCGATGCCCTGGTCCTCACTCGAGAGGCGCTCCTGCGCGTTGCGCGCGCGAGCCCTGGCAGCGTCGCCGATCTCCTTATCACCCTCGACTGGCGTGAGGCAAGAGTGCTCCGCCGGCAGGGCGCATCGGACGAGGCGATTGCCGCCTATTGGCGCACCGTCGAGGCGATTCAGGCCGTGCGCCAGGACATGCCGATCACCTATGAGGATGGTCAGTCCTCGTTCTCCGCGACGCTCGAGCCCGTCTATCTGGAACTGGTCGACCTGCTGCTCCAGCGCGCCGCGCAGCAGTCGGCGGCGGCACGCGAGCACGACCTGCACGCCGTCAAGGACCTTCTCGAACTCTTGAAGCAGGCCGAGATGCAGGACTATCTGGGCGACCGCTGCACGGTCGACGCAGTGCGCGCGGCCAGTACTGCGCCCAAAGCGGGTACCGCCTTTTTGTATCCGATCCTCCTGCCGGATCGGACTGAGCTGCTGCTCGAGACAGCGTCTGGCATCGTCAGGGCGACTGTGCCCATTGGGCACGAGCGCATGGAGCGCTCCGTCAGGCAATTTGCCGAGGCCCTGCGCAACGACGCAGCCGATTTCAGGCCGCAAGCGCGCGAGCTCTATGACTGGCTGATCGCCCCGCTCGAGGCACCGCTCAAGGAGCAGGGTGTAGAGACCCTCGTTGTGGCCTCGGACGGGGTACTGCGACTCGTGCCGATCGGTGCGCTGTACGACGGCAACCAGTTTGTCATCCAGCGCTTCGCGACGGCCACCGTGACCGGACTGTCCATGACCAATGCCAGTCCCCCGCCGGGATCCCGGCCGGGCGCCCTTGTGGCGGGTCTGTCCTCGCCCGGGCCCGTCGTCGCAAGGCTGCGCTCGTTCGTCAATGAGACGGGTGCTGCCGCCTCGCTGTCGAGCACCCCGGCGCGCTCGTTACCGCCGACGCGCGCGCTCCTCGCCTTCGCGCGTAACGAGGCCAATGTGGTGCCAGACGACGAACTCGCGCGCGCCAACGCGCTCGAGGCCGAGCGCGTGCGGCTCGCGCTGCCCGGTGTCCAGGAAGAGGTTGATGCGCTCGCGGTCACGCTGCACGCCTCGGAACTGCTCAACGCCGACTTCACCAGCGCCCGATTTCGCAACCAGGCCTCCTCAGGTGACTACCCGATCGTGCATATCGCATCGCACGGCTACTTTGGCGGCAGCGCCCAGGACAGCTTCATCCTCACCTATGACGATCTGCTGACGCTTGGAGACCTGCAGTCGCTGCTGCAATCGCAGGGCGTGCGCGCCGCGCCCATCGAGCTGCTCAGCCTGTCGGCGTGCGAAACCGCCGAGGGTAACGAGCGCTCACCGCTTGGCATCTCCGGCGCCGCCATGAAGGCGCGCGCCAAGAGCGTGCTCGGTACGCTCTGGCCGGTCTCGGATCAGGCGGCCCGGACTGTCATGGAGCAGTTCTACACCGACCTCGAGTCGGGCCGGTATTCGAAAGCCGAGGCGCTGCGCGCGGCCCAGCTCGAGCTCCTGGCCAAACCCGACACTGCGCACCCGTTTTACTGGGCTCCCTTCGTGCTGATTGGCAACTGGCTCTGACCCATGGCAACCCCTGACCGTTCCAGCCGTCCGCAAGCCTTGTGCATGCTCACCGCGGGCCTGCTCGCGGCGCTCACCTCGCTAAGCCCTCCCGCAGCAGCCCAGATCCGCACCGACGGCAGTCTGGGTCACCCCGCTCAGAGCCTGGTCGGCCCGAACTATGCCATCCCGCAAAGTATCGGACTGGTCTCAGGTGCCAATCTCTTCCAGAGTTTTTCGACGTTCAATCTGGCCACCGGAGAGTCGGCGACGTTCACGACCACCACCGCGGGCATCGCCAACATCATCAGCCGCATCACCGGGGGCACGCCCTCGAGCCTGAATGGCCCGATCACCGTCACCGCGGCAGCCGGTGCGCCCAATTTCTTCTTCATCAATCCGGCTGGCGTGACCTTTGGTGCGGGAGCTGCGATCAATGTGCCGGCCGGCCTGCACGTGACGACTGCGAATTACCTGAAATTCGCCGATGGGCAACTCTACTCAGACCTCACCCACGTCAGCACCTTCTCGGCTCTGGCGCCCGAGGCCTTTGGCTTTCTGGGTACGAGCCGCGCCACCATCACGGTCGGCAACACTGCGGTGCTGACCCAGACGAGTGCCCCGATCACGATCACTGCCGGCGATGTCGCCATCAACGACGGCGGCGTGTTCACCTACGGCGCAGGCGATGTGCGGATTGCGGCCGTGGGCTCGGACACGGTCGAGGTGCCGCTGACGGGCAACCTGCCGGTGGTACACGGCACGCTCACGGTGACCAACGGCGGGCAGGTGGGCGCCACTGCCACCACCCAGAACAGCGGCAATGTGGCCCTGTCCGCGGGGACGATCACGATCGATTCGCAGGGTAGTCCCAACTTCACGGGGGTCTACACCGATGCGCCCCTCGGCAGCACCGGCAACGCGGGGACGGTCCAGGTCACGGCCGCAAGCGGCATGACGCTCGCCAACTTCGGCTCCCTTAGCACCACCACCGAGTCCTCGGGGAGTGCCGGTGGCATCCTGATCAATGTCAATGGCCCCCTGGCCCTATCGGGCGAGGCCCTCCTCTATTCCCAGTCGAACGGGTCGGGTGCTGCCGGCCCCGTTCAGATCACGTCCACCGGCCCCTTGAGCGTCGTCTCGGGAGCCGAGATCTTTTCGCAGTCGACCTCCAGCGGCAATTCCGGCCCGGTCCAGATCGCGGCGGGCGGCCTGTCGATCGATTCCCAGGGGAGCAACGTCTTCACCGGGATCTTCACCGATGCCGCCGCCGGCAGTCTGGGTAACACCGGCGCGGTCAACCTCGCGGTGACGGGCAGTGCCGTGCTGCAAAACGCCGGCTCGATCACATCAACCACCGAATCGGGCGGCAGCGCCGGTGGGATCAGCTTCAGCGCCACGGGACCCCTCTCGCTCGCCACGAATGCCAGCATCTACTCGGCCTCCTATGGGGGCGGGTCCGTGGGGCCCGTGCAGATCGCAGGCGCCGCCTCGATTGCGCTCTCGGGGGACTCGCTCATCTATTCGCAGGCCAATGCGGCGGGTGCGGCCGGAGGCGTCCAGGTGGGCGCAAAGGGGGCGCTGTCGATCGATTCGGGCTCGCAAATCTTCACGCAGGCGACCGCAAGCGGGGCGAGCGGGGCGCTGCAGGTCACGGCCGGAAGTCTTGCGATCGACTCTGAGACCAGCCCCTTCGTGACCGGCATCTACTCGGATGCCGCCAGTGGAACGGGCGCAGCGGGCGCTCTGAACATCGCCGTGGCAGGCCCGATAACGCTGCAGAACTCGGCGCTGATCACGACGTCAAGCGAGGGGGCGGGCAGTTCAGGCGCCCTCTCGATTAGTGCAAGTGGTCCGCTCTCGATGGCCTCGGGCGCGCAGATCTATTCCAAGTCGATCGGCACCGGCAATTCGGGTGCCGTGCTGCTCGACACCGGCGGCCTGAGCATGGACGGCACCCTGGTCGCCTCCGGTGCGGGCGCCGCGATCTACAGCGCCAGCACCGCGAGTGGTAGCGCCGGCGCCGTGACGCTCGACATTGCGGGCGGCGTCCTTCTCTCAAACAGCGCCAATATCTTCACGCTGAGCCAATCAAGCGCCAACGGCGGCACCCTCGATCTGCTCGCCACGGGTCCCGTCTCGCTGGCCAGCGGCGCACTGGTTTCAACGGCCGCCTATGGGAGTGCCAACGCGGGCTCGATCCATGTGTCGGGGGCGGGCATCACCATCAACGATGCCGGTGCCACCGGCGGCGGCATCCAGAGCAGCAATTCGGCCGGAGCGGGCGCCGTCGGCGCGGTGACGGTCGATTCCAGTGCCGGCATCTCGCTCCTGAACGGCGGAACCATCCGCTCAAACAGTTTCAGCGACTCTGCGACCTCGGGTGACGTGATCATCAACGCAAAGGGCAACCTCCTGATGACCAACTTTGCGTCCATCAGCTCAGGAACCCAGGGCTTGGCACCGGCCGGCGACATCACCGTGTCAGCCGCCAATATCACGCTTGTCGGAACCACCTCCGCCAGGACGTTCATCGAGAGCAATTCCGAGGGAAGCGCAGCCGGACGGGCGGGCGACATCAGCATCTCGACCCCGGGCACGCTCGCGCTCGTGGAAGGGGGCGCCATCACAAGCGCCACGAGCTCGGCCGCGAGCGGCGGGCTGATCCAGGTCAAGGCAGGTGCCCTTAGCATCAACGGTAGCGGGGCCGTTGACGCCACGACGATCTCCGCGAGCGCGGTGCACGCCTTGGGCAGTGGCGGCAGCGTCGATGTGGACGTCGCGGGAGCGCTCTCGATCGTCGATGGCGGCCTGATCACTGCGGGATCAATCGAATCGACGGGTGGCTCAGGCTCGTTGCAGGTGAGCGCGGGCTCGCTCCTCATCAGTGGCGGCGGCGTGAAAGGCAAGACGGGGATCACCAGCAGCAGCACCTCGACCGGGGCCGGAACGGCGGGTTCCGTCCAGGTGGATGTGGCGGGCAATCTGACGCTGCTTGCGGGGGGCACGATCGAGGCCGATTCCTATCTGAGCGGTGCTGCGGGATCGCTTGACATCAGGGCCGCCAACATCCTGATCGATGGATTCGGGGCAGCCTTTAGCACCACGTCGTTCTGCTGCCTTGCCGAAGCGGGCTACCCCGGGCTCTATGCGGGCAACGCGGGCAGCATCCGGGTCGCGGCGAGTGGTTTTCTCGATCTGGTCAACGGCGGTGAGATCAGCTCCAGTACGCTCTCGCCACTGGGTCGGGCCGGCTCGGTCGATATCGCCGTCGCCAACCTGAGCGTGGTCGGGCCTGGCAGCGGAATCCTGGCCCAGGCCGCGGCCGGATCATCGGGTCAGACCGGGAGCATCACGATTGAGGCGAGCAATTCGGTGTCCCTTGCCGATCACGGGAGCCTGTCGATCTCGAGCGCTGCAACGGTCGCTGAACCCGGTCTCCTCTCACCCACCCTCCTTAGCGTCACGTCTCCGAATATCTCGCTAGCCGATGGCGCAGAGATTGCTGCGGTCGCCATCGGCAACACGGCGGCGAGCGACATCCGCATCCGGTTTGGCAACGAGTTGCTGCTCGACCCGAGTGCCATCTCCACCCAGTCCCGAGACGGCAACGGCGGCTCGATCGCGATCCTGGGAGGCGCAATCATCGATCTCAGCCAATCTGCGATCACGACCTCGGTCTCGGGCACCTCGGGCAATGGGGGCAACATCACGATCGAGAGCGAGGCATTGGTCATGAACTCCGGCTTCATCCAGGCCAACACTGCCGCAGCCAAGGCAAGCGGTGGGAACGTCTCGATCGATGTCGACGTGTTGCTCCCGAGCGGCAGCAGCCTGTTCGTGGGGGGCGAGGTCCCCTACCGCTTCCAGCCGGATGTGTTCGGATTCAACGTCATCCAGGCGGCCGCCCCATCCGGGCTCTCAGGGACTATCGAGATCAGCAATCCGGCGCTCAATCTCTCAGGCAGTCTGTCCTCCCTCGCAGAGAAATTCCTCCAGGCGGGCGGCCTCGGGCGCAGCCCCTGCCAGGGCAACGCCGGCAGCACCCTGACTCCGGCCGGACGCGGCGGCTTCGCCCCGGCGGCACGGGACCTGGTGCGCGCCGATACGCCGGCGGGGCCGCAGCTGGCATCGGGTGACCTGCCCTTCGAGCTTCTGGCGCTGCGCGTGGAGTGTGCCCATTGAATTGCATCGCACGCGGCACCGCCAGGTCTTGTCCAGTCGTCATCGCACTTGTCTTACTTATCGCGACCCTCGCCCCTCTCGAGAAGGCGGGTGCAGCCGATCCCAGCGAGCACCTGAACGAGATCGAACCGGCCAAGCCGGGCTTTCTGCCCGATCGGCCCGACGGCCTGTTCCAGCTGCCACCGGTCGTTCCCGAAACCCCAGCGACTCCACTACCCAGGGGTGGCCCGACGGTACACGTCGCCCAGATCGCGTTTCGCGGCAACACGGTCTTTCCACAAAGCGAACTGGACCAGCTCGCCGCCCCCTATGTCGGCCGCTCGCTGACCGCGGCGGATCTGGAGGACTTGCGGCGCAGCATCACCCAGCATTACATCGATGCGGGTTACATCAACTCGGGGGCGATCTACGGGGAGGGCGCCTTTGAGGGCGAGACGCTGCTCGTGACGGTGGTCGAGGGTCATCTGGGCGCGATCCGTCTGGCCGGGCTGGAAGGGCTGAATCCGCGCTACCTGACGAGCCGGCTCGAGGGTGGCGAGGCCGCCCTGAACATCGACGCCCTACGCGAGCGCTTTCAGCTCCTGCTCTCGGATCCCCTTATCGCGCAGATGAACGCCCGGCTGGTTCCCGGTAGTGTCCTGGGCGAAGCAGACCTGGATATTGACGTGACACGTGCCGCGCCCTACCAGTTGAGTGCTTACTTCGACAATTATCGCCCGCCCTCGATCGGAGCCGAGGCGTATGGCCTGCGCGGCTCAGCCCGCAATCTGACCGGCCAGGGCGACCTGCTGGAGATCACCGGGGAGGTGCCCGTGGAGGGAGGCGGGGTCTTCGGTGGAAGCATCCACTGGCGCATGCCGATCATCCAGCCCTCCACCCAGCTGATCCTGCAGTACGATCATGGCGACTCGGCCGTCACCGAGGAGCCGGTCAGCATCCTTGGCATCAAGAGCACCCTGATCAGCGAGGGCATCGGGGTCGAGCAGACGCTTTGGGACACCCTGACCCAGCACCTGTCACTCTCAATCCTGCGCTTTGACCGCGAGAATCGAACCAGCCTCCTGGGCCAGCCGTTCTCGTTCATTCCCGGCGAACCGAACGGTGACACCGTCGCACCGGCGTGGCGGCTGGTGCAGGACTATAGCTACCGGACCACGTCCCAGGTGCTGGCGCTGCGCTCGACGTTCAGCTTTGTGAAGGATAACGAGGAGTATTCGACTCAACTGCCGCCGACGGTCGAGCCGGATCGGGACTATTCAATCTGGCTCGGGCAGGCCCAGTACGCCCGGCAGGTCCTCGACAACGGCGCGCAAGTGGTGGTTCGAGCCACCGTCCAGGCAACCCGAAGCCATCTTCTTCCCCTGGATGCCATGACGATCGGTGGCGATGCCACGGTGCGTGGATACCGGGAGAACCAGCTTTTGAGCGACAACGGCCAGATCCTGAACGTCGAATTCAACTACCCCGTGCTGCGCGACCCGCGCGACGCGCTCGAGGTCTCGCTCATCCCGTTCTACGACATTGGACACGGCCGCGATCTCGGACAAAGCGGACTGACGCTCTCAGCGCTAGGGCTGGCCGCCCAGCTGCACTGGCAGGGACTGCAGTTCGACCTGTCCAAGGGCTATCGCCTGGTCTATCCGGCAGCGCTCGTGACCGGGCGCGGCAATCTGCAGGACCGCGGCATCTATCTCCAGCTGCAGTACACCGTCCTTGCCCACTAGCCCCGGGGCGCAGCCTTTGGATCCGCGCCGCTCCAGGGAGCCACCTTGGGGAGCAGGAGCAGACCCGGTACGGCAAGGAGGGTGCACACGAGAAAGAAGACGAACCAGCCGGTGGCATCAACGACGTAACCCGCACCCGCGTTGGCAAAGGTCCGTGGCACCGAGGCGAGGCTCGTGAACAGGGCGAACTGGGTTGCACTGTAGCGGCGGTCTGTGGAGCGCGCGATGAATGCCGTGAAGGCCGTCGTGCCAAGCCCAAAGCTTGCAAACGCTTCAAAACCGATGGCCAGCGCAAGCATCAGGGGGTCGGGTCCGGTGCGGGCGAGCAACGCGAATCCCAGGATCGACACCAGTTGCAGTCCGCCGAACAGCCATAGGCCCCGGTTGATGCCAAGCGTCACCAGCCAGAGGCCGCCCGCGAGCCCTCCGGCCACGCTCGACCACAGGCCCACGTTCTTGGCGATAAGGCCGATCTGGGTCTTGGTGAAGCCCAGGTCGAGATAAAAGGCCGTCGAGAGCGACGTGGCGAGCGAGTCGCCCAGCTTGTAGAGAAAGATGAAGGCCAGAATCCAGAGGGCCCGCGACCAGCCGGCGCGGCTCATGAATTCCGAGAACGGCAGAAGCACCGCCTCGCGCAGGCTATGCGGCGGCGCGCCGCTTGGGGCCGGTTCCCGCACCAGCAGGATCATGACCAGCCCCGGCAGCATGAACGCGGCCGTTACGGGAAATACAGCGCTCCAGGGCAGATGGTCGGCCAGAATGAGCGCAAGCGACCCGGGCACGAGTCCGGCCAGCTTGTAGGCGTTGACATGGATCGAGGTACCCAGGCCCTGCTCCGCATCGGAGAGCAGGTCGCGCCGGAAGGCATCGATGACGATGTCAAGACTCGCGGAAAAGAAGGCCAGGGCGCCGGCGGTGACCGCCACCAGGGCCAGTTGGGATCCGGGATCGAGCTCGCCCAAAGAGGCGATGAGCGCGAGCACGGCCAGGTGCATGAGCGCGATCCAGCCCCGGCGCCGGCCGAGCCACGGCGGCGTGAAGCGGTCCATGAGGGGCGCCCAGAGGAACTTCCAGGTGTAGGGAAACTGGACGAGCGTCAGCAGGCTGATCGCCTTGAGCGTGACGCCCTCGGTGCGCAGCCATGCCTGCACGAGGTTCAAGAGGACAAACAGCGGCAGGCCTGAGCTAAAGCCCAGGAAGACACAGATCAGCATGTGCCGGCTAAAGACGGCACGCCAGTCGAGGGACCCGGGCGCCGCGCTCAAGGGACGGGCGTCGCGAGACCGCGCAGGGCGCGCTCGATCAATTCCCGTCCCCGTCGGAGCACGGCCGATCTCCACTCTTCGGAATCGACGTAGAAGCTGGCACGCATCTCGCGCTTGATGTGGTTAGCGAGCTCCGGGTCCGCCTGGCCATGCAATGTGAGCCACTGCTCGGCGCGCATTGCGGTCATCACCACGGCGGGCGCAAGGGTGCCGAATTCGAGTGCCAGCGGGGTGACCTCGGTGCCGGGAAGCAGGCTGCGCGTTGCGTTGATGAGCGCCCCCTGCACGGGCGCCGAGCTCGAATCTCCCGCGTAGACCGAGGTGACCTCCGGCCCGTACCAGGACCGCGCGCGCGCAAGGCCAGCGGCATCGAGCTCGGTGTAGATGGGCTCGCCGTAACCCGGCGGACCGAGCCCCGTGTGAAAATCGATGAGTGCCACGCGCTCTTTGCCACGCGCAAAGCGCAGCATGATCTCCTGGAACGTCCGGGTCGACCAGGCGAGCTTCTGCCCGCCGTAGAACAGGCCGTCCGGATGGGTGTACTGCCCGAGTGTGACGGCAGCCTGGAATGCCATGTAGCCGTGTACGGCGACAAACTGGGCCAGCGCCCGCTCGGCGGTCTCGCGGCCCTCTCCGGTCCAGTCCTCGGGCAGGAGATGCGGATGCAACTCCGCGTAGTCCGGGTGGGTCGCGGGCGGTTGCTCGTGATCGACTGCGTTCCGATTCAGATCGACGTTGTCCTCGTTGACCCGTCGGCACCACGAGAAACCAAAGGGGTTGATGGCATGGATGAAGAGGGTCGCCGTGTGCCGGTCGGTGGCGATGCCATAGCCCTCCAGGAGTGCATCGAGCTGGCAGCCCGAACCGCAGAACCCCTCGACGCCATGCGTGCCCGAAACCAGGACCAGCAGGTGCTGCGCCTCGGGGGACCCGAGCAGCGCCACATCGGTGACGAGCGCCTCACCCAGTGCGCCCACACCCGCCGGGTTGGTGAACTCGAAGTGCTGCCCGCCCGCCCGCTTGGCGCCGGCCACGAAGCGCAGGCGCGCTTCCTTGTAGGTCTCGGAGAAGAGCTCGGCCGCGGCCATGGACTGCCCTGGATCGGGAAAAAATGCCAGTGTACCGAAATCCCCGTGCCGGCCGTCGCAGCCATGCGGTGGCGTGGGCGACCTGTCCTGTACGCCGCTCGCCTGCGATCAGATGGCGATCTGCAGGAGTTTGCGCAGCCGAAACACCGCGAGGCTGCCGCGCAGGTTGGGCAGAAAGTCGATCTGCCGGCCCTCGTGCAGGGCCTTGCGCGCAACCACCTCAAAGCCGCTTTTCTGGGCGAGATCGGCGAAGTCCTCGAGCGTCGAGAAGCGCAGATTGGGCGTGTCGTACCACTCGTACGGGAGCGTCTTGGTGACGGGCATGCGTCCGCGGGCGAGCGCAATCCGGTTGCGCCAGTATCCGAAGTTCGGAAACGTGACGATCGAGGAACGCCCGACGCGCCCGATCTCACCCAGGATGTTCTCGGTCTGCCGCACCACCTGGAGGCTCTGCAGCTCGAGCACCATGTCGAACGACTTGTCCGAGAACAGCGCGAGCCCCTCCTCGAGATTCTGCTGGATGACATTGACACCGTTCTGCATGCACGCGAGCACGTTGGCATCGTCGATCTCAACGCCATAGCAGCGGCAGCCCTTCTCCTCCTGGAGGTAGGCGATGAGGCTGCCATCACCGCAACCCAGATCGAGCACCGAAGACCCGGACTCGATCCACTCGGCCACGAACATCAGGTCCGAGCGCAGGCTGCGACTCATGTGCGGCGCCCCCCATCCAGATCGATGCGCCCGAAGTAGGTCCGTACCGCACGGTGATAGCGGGGATCCTCGAGCAGGAACGCATCATGACCATGCGGCGCGTCGATCTCGGCGTAGGAGACCTGCCGTTTCAGATCCAGGAGCGCCCGCACGATCTCGCGACTGCGCTCCGGCGCAAAGCGCCAGTCCGTGGTGAACGAGATCACGAGAAAACCGGCCCGGGTCGGCTCGAGTGCCCGTGCGAGGTGGCCCTCGAACTCGCCTGCCGGATCGAAGTAATCGAGCGCCTTGGTGATGAGCAGATACGTGTTGGCGTCAAAGTACTCGGAGAACTTGTCCCCCTGGTAGCGCAGGTAGCTTTCGATCTCGAAATCAGCCCCGAACCCGTATTGCAGCGAGCCGGCACGCAAGGCGCGACCGAACTTCGCGGCCATGTCGTCGTCCGACAGGTAGGTGATGTGACCGATCATGCGCGCCACACGCAGGCCGCGGCGCGGCACGACGCCCTGCGCGCCATAATTGCCGCCGTGGAAGTCGGGATCGCTCAGGATGGCCTGCCGCGCGACGTCGTTAAAGGCGATGTTCTGCGCCGAGAGCTTGGGCGTCGACGCGATCACTACGCAGTGCGCGACGCGCTCGGGATAGCGCATCGACCAGGCGAGCGCCTGCATGCCGCCGAGGCTGCCGCCCATCACGGCGGCAAACCGCTCGATGCCCATGCGATCGGCCAGACGGGCCTGCGCGTCGACCCAGTCCTCGACGGTCACGACCGGGAACTCGGCGCCGTAGGGCCGCCCGGTCGCCGGGTTGATCGAAGTCGGTCCGGTCGAGCCAAAGCACGAGCCGAGATTGTTCACGCCGATGACGAAAAAACGCTCTGTGTCGACGGGTTTGCCGGGTCCTACCATGTTGTCCCACCAGCCGATCCGATCGGGCGCATCACGGTATACCCCGGCCACGTGGTGCGAGGCATTCAAGGCATGACAGATGAGAACCGCGTTGGAACGCTCGGCATTGAGCGAACCATAGGTCTCGAAGGCGAGCGAATACTCGGCAAGCTGAGCGCCACCGCGCAGCGCGAGCGGCTCGGCAAAATCAAGGCGCTGTTCGGAGACGAAGTAGGGGGCAGGCATAGGCAGGAAACCCGACGGACGAGTGGCATCGGCGCGTCGGGTCAGACCCCTTCGCTTTAGCCGCATTTTTTTCGCAGTCGACTGCCCTGCCCTGGGGCAGTACCGACGACCCGAGCGCCCGCAAGCTGACTCCCGGACCGTCCGGGATTGATCAAATCGGCGCTTGAACGACCCGCAGGTTAGCCCAATGGCAAGGGTCCGTCAAACCGGCCTGACCTGAACTCACCTGCACCCACCGACAGCCCACCTCCACCCACGCGGATCCGGCGGCGCACGGAGTGTCGCGCCGCCAAAGTCAGCCCTGGCTTAGGACCATTCGAAGCTGAGGGTCTCGCTGGTATGGTCGCCGATATCGAATTTGCGCGTCTTGATCTGGCCGTGATGCGATGTCTCGACGACATAGTGACCTGCCGGGAGCCGCACCAGCAGGTAGGGCCCGTTGGCCTTGATGTCGAGAACCAGCTTGCCCTTGGCATCGCGGATCGCGACCGGGACGTCGGCCAGGTACTCGGCATGGCCGTCCTGGCGCAGGGTGAACGTCATCGACACCGGATAGGCATGCCGCATGGCTTTGATGGCTGTGTCCTCATCGTCCCCGATTCCGCCGCTCACATAGCTCGCGGACCCCTGATGCTGTTCGGTCAGCGGAGCCGACCAGGCGCTCGCTGCAAGCGCCACGCCAAGGGTAGCGAGCGCCGCACGGGCGCCATAGAAGGATATGTGTCTCACGATGATGCTCCTTTCCTTAATAAGAGCAGGCCCCACTCGCTCAGTGCGCGCGGGGTCTGCTGGGGTCTTGCAATGCCTTGCGGGGCCGGTGGTCTAGCCGAGCTCGATCGGCACGAAGAGCTTGCTGCCCTGCCGCTGAATCAGCAGTGCCACGCTGCTGCTGGCTTTCGTCACGACGTTCTTGAGTTGCTCCGGCGAGCGCACCGGCGTGCCATTGACCGCCAGCACGACGTCACCAGGCTGAACGCCCGCTGCCTGCGCTGGACCGCTCACGCCCTCGACGAGCAGTCCGGATGCGCCTCCCAACTGACTGCGTTCTTCGGGCAGCAGTGGCCGCACGGCGAGACCGAGGCGGCCGTGGTCGACCGCGGGCTGGGCCGTCGCGACCTCCTTGGAATCGCTGAGCTCACCGATGGTGACCTCGATCGGTGTGGACTTGCCAGCGCGCCACACCTGCAAGTGTGCACGCGTGCCGGGCTTGAGTTCGGCGACGGCCGAAGGCAGATCCGCAGAGCGCTCAACCGGCCGGTCATTGATCTGGGTGATCACATCGCCCGCCTTGAGTCCGGAATTTGCCGCCGGGCCATCGCCTTGCACTTCGCTGACCAAGGCACCCATCGGACGCGGCAGCCCGAAGGAGTTTGCGAGTTGTTGATTGACTTCCTGGACTGTGACACCGAGGCGACCGCGCACCACCTTGCCATGCGCGATCAGATCGTCCTTGACCTTGATCGCAATATTGATCGGGATGGCAAACGACAGGCCCTGATAGCCTCCGGTCTCGGAGAAGATCTGCGAATTGATGCCGATCACATCACCGTTCATGTTGAAAAGCGGGCCGCCGGAATTGCCCGGATTGACCGCGACGTCGGTCTGGATGAACGGCGTGTAGCTGTCATCGGGCAGGGCGCGCGCCTTGGCGCTCACAATCCCCGAGGTCACGGAATTCTCAAAACCGAAGGGCGAGCCGATCGCCAGTACCCATTCACCGACCTGCACCCCATCGGCGTTGCCCAGCGTGACCACCGGAAGGCTCTGCGCGTCGATCTTGATGACGGCAATATCGCTCTTCTTATCGAGCCCGATCACCTTGGCCCGGAACTCACGCCGGTCGGTGAGCTTGACCGTGACCTCGGTTGCCCCCTGGACCACGTGCGCGTTGGTCAAGATGTAACCATCGGCACTCACAATGAAGCCGGAACCGACCCCGTGGACGATGCGCGGTCCGCCGTGGGGGGCGACCAAGCCTGGGAAGCCCCGGAAGAACTGGCTAAGCGGATCGTCGCTGTTGGGGTCGCCCATGTTCATGGCGGTCTGCGTTTGCTTGGCCGTCACGGAAATGTTCACGACCGCCGGCCCGAAGCGCTGTACGAGCGAGGTGAAGTTGGGAAGTGCGACCGCGGCGTTGCTGCTGGTCGCGCCTGCGGGCGGCACGGCGGCCGGGGCGGCGGTGGCGGTGGTTGCGGCCCGGGCAGTGTCCAACCCAGGCAAATCGAAGCGCGCGACGCCAAAACCGGCGGCGGCGATGAGTCCGGCCGCGACAAGGCGTTTGACGAGGGGTGTGGTCTGCATGGTTCATCTCCTAAGGGGAATCGGTTACCAACGCTGCCATCCTAGGGCCGCTGGCTTAAAGCAGACTTAAGGCCTGCCGCTCCCGGGTGCCAAGCGCCCCTTTGGCTGGGAACCGGATCTCGGCAACCAGTCCGCTGTGACCATCGGCGCGATCCTGCAACGCCACGCGTGCCCCATGCCGCAGCGCAATCCTGCGCACGATGGCAAGCCCGAGACCACTGCCGGGGACATCGGTGTGGGCGCTCCGATAGAACCTGTCGAACACACGCTCCCGCTCGGCCTCCGGAATGCCCGGACCCATGTCGGCCACGCGCAGGATGCACTCGCCCTCGGACTCGAGCACGGTGACGTCGACGCCACTGCCAGGCGGCGCAAAATGCAGGGCGTTCTCAACCAGGTTGCGCACCAGCACACGCATGGCCTCGACATCGGCCTCGATGACCCCTGGACTCTCGGCCAGGACGCCAAGATCGATGTGGGTTAGAAGCGCGAGCGGGGTCATGTCCGCCACCACCGAGCGCGCGAGCTGGGCGAGCTCGAGGCGCTCGAGGTGCAGGGGCGTCGCCTCCGGTTCGGCACGCGCCAGGGCGAGCAGCTGCTCGACGAGATGCCCCGTTCGGCCAAGGCCCAGCCGGAGCGCCTCGAGGGCCTGCGCGCGCTCCGTCTCCGAGTGCGCACGTTCCGCGAGCTGGACCTGCAGCAGCAGCGCGGTCAGGGGCGAGCGCAACTCATGCGCCGCATCGGCGATGAAGTCGCGCTGCGACGCCAGGGCGCGGGCGAGCCGCAGCAGCAGACCATTGATCGCAGCGACCAGGGGTCTGATCTCCTCGGGGAGATGGGCTTCGCGCAGGGGCTCCATGGCCTGCGGACTGCGCTCGCCGATCTCGCGCGCCACGCGCAGGACCGGTCGCATGCCGCGCCCGACGGTTAACCAGATCAGGATGCCAAGCACCGGCAGCACCAGGAGCAGTGGCATCACCGTGCGCAGCGCGACGGCCGCAGCCAGTTCGCGCCGTACCCGCATCGGTTGCGCGACCTGGATCACGACATCGGCGAACAGGGCGCTGTAGGTGCGCCACTCGCCGTCCAAGGCCTTCACGGTTGCGAATCCGAGTTCAGCCTGCTCGGGCAGATGCGCATCGGGGTGCGAGAGATACAGGCGCTCGCCGCGCAGGTTCCAGATCTGCACCACGACGCCGCCCTCGGTGCCCGGCAGACCGGCGCGCGGCACGACCAGCGCCCGGAACGCTTCGGAGGGGAGGGACTGGGCGACCTGACGTAGCTGGTAGTCGAAGAGGACGCTGGCCTCCTCGCCGGCTTCCCGGTAGACGATGCCGCCGGTCAGGGCGGCACCCGCCAGAAGCACGCCGAGGAGCGACATCAGAAGCCGCCGCTGGATCGACATCACGCGGCGCCGGATTTCGGCACGGTGTAGCCCACGCCGCGCACGTTGCGGATAAAGCCCGCGCCGAGCTTCTTACGCAATCCATGGATATAGACCTCGATCGCGTTGCTGCCGATCTCCTCGCCCCAGCCATAGAGCTTTTCCTCGAGCTGGGCGCGCGAGAGGACGGCGCCTGGGCGCTCGACGAGCGCGAGCAACACGGCGAATTCGCGGGCCGAGAGCGCCACGGGCTCGTCGTCGAGCAGCACCGCGTGAGTGGCCGGATTGATCGACAGGTTCGCGATGCGGATGAGCGGCTCGCCCCGTCCGGCATGGCGTCTCAGCAGTGCCCGTATGCGGGCGGCGAGCTCATCCAGATCGAAGGGCTTGACCAGATAGTCGTCGGCCCCGGCGTCCAGTCCGGCGATACGGTCGGCGATCGCATCGCGCGCGGTGATGATGAGCACCGGCAGGCTCGCGCCGTCCCGGCGCAGGCCCCTCAACACCTCGAGGCCGGACTTGCGCGGCAGGCCCAGATCCAGCAGCAGCAGGTCGTAGGACTCGCACGCAAGGGCTGTCTCGGCGGCAACCCCGTCCTTGACCCAGTCGAGCGCGAAGCCCTCCTGGCGCAGTCCCTGGCGCACGCTCGCGCCGATCATCGCGTCATCTTCGACCAGGAGCACGCGCATACAGGCCCCTCTTTAGACCCGCGGCCCCTGCCAAAGCCGGTTGGTGCGGGCGAGGTCGGGAAGGCTCATCGGCATGCCCAGGAAAAAGCCCTGGATCACGTCGCATTTGACCTGGGTCAGAAAGGCGATCTGGTCGGCACGCTCGACGCCTTCGGCGACGACCTCGATGCCCAGATTGTGGGCGATCTCGATCAGGCCGCTGACGATCGTTGCGTCGAAGGCGTCGATCGCGCAGCCCTTGATGAAGCTGCGGTCGATCTTGATCTCCTGGACCGGAAGCGTCTTGAGCCAGGACAGGCCACCGTAGCCCGTGCCGAAGTCATCGATGGACAGGCGCACCCCAAGATGCGCGATCTCGGCCAGGGCATCAGAGGTGACCTGCATGTCGTCGAAAAACGCCGTCTCCGCGATCTCGAGCGTCAGGCGTTCCACCGGAAAGTCGAAGTCGGTCAAGGCGGTGCGCACAACGCCCAGGAACTGGCTGTCGCGCAGCTGATGCGCCGAGACGTTGATCGCGAGGTCCGTGAGCGGACGACCGAGCCCTGGCAACTCGGCAAGCTGCCGGATCGCCTCGCGCAGCACCCAATGGCCAAGCTGCTTGATGAGCCCGGTACGTTCGGCAAGCGGGATGAAGCGCTCGGGTGACAAGACCTGGCCGTCCGGGGCGTGCCAGCGTACCAGCGCTTCGACACCCGAGATGGTCCCATCCTGGACCCTGATCTTGGGCTGGTACAGACATGCCAGCTGCCCCTCGTCGAGCGCGCGGCGCAGACTCTGCTCGGTATTGAACAGCGAGCTGGCCTGCGCAGCGATGTCAGGGTCGTAGAACTGGAAGGAATTGCGACCGAGCTCCTTGGCCCGCATCATCGCCACATCGGCGTTGCGCAGGAGAGTGTCTGCATTGCGCGCATCGCGGGGATAGATCGCCACGCCGACGCTCGGGGTCAGATACAGCGATTCGCCGTGCAGCCGCATGCGGTTGCCAAGCTCGGTGATGAGCGCGAGCACGAAGGCCTCGACGTGCGTGCGGGGCTCCGGCACCTCCCGGCAGTCGATCGCGAGCGCAAACTCGTCCCCCGCCAGGCGCGCCCGCAGCGAGTCATTGCCAGCGCGGCGCGTGATGCGGTTGGCGACCACCTTCAGGAGCGTATCCCCGATGGCGTGTCCGAGGGTGTCGTTGACCTGCTTGAAGCGGTCCAGATCGATCACCAACAGGGCGACCGGCGCATCCGGTCGGCGCGCGAACTGCTCATCGAGCCGCTCGCGGATCGCGTTGCGGTTCAGAAGGCCGGTCAGCTCGTCGTGCATGGCGACATGCTCGACCCGGTCGCGCAGGCGGTTGCGCTCGGCCACGTCGCGCACGATCACGGCAACCTCCTCATTGCTGATCGGCGTAAAGCGCGCCTCGAATTCGCGCGGCCCCGCCAGCACGTGCAGGGGGTAATCGCAAATCTGGTTGCGCCCGGTATCGAGAGCCCGCTTGAGGGTCTGGTCCCAGAGCGCGCGCACCGAGTCGGAGAGTTCGGGGCGCAGCACGAAGCGTGCGCCGAGCAGCTCTTCGGCTGGCGCGACCAGCTGCTGTTCAGGCCCGGAAATATCCAGAATGGTCGAGTCCCGGCTGCAGCGCATGAACACATCGGGCAGCGTCATGAGCACCTTGCGCTGCAGGCGATCGAGCTCGCGCAACCGGGAGTTGGCGTGTTCGAGCTCGGTGGCGCGTGCGGCCAGCTCCGATTCGAGCGTGGCGACACGCTCGGCGAGATGGCGCAGCGCCTGGTTGTGCGCGGTCACCTCACGAAGGCTCACGACCAGGCCACCGACCTGGGGGTCGCCGAGGAGATTGCGCAGCGTGCCCTCGACCCAGAGGCGCTGGTCCGCGCCCGTCGTCACGCACCACTCGACCGCGCTGCGTCCATGCGGCTCGGCCACCAGCCGCGCGAACTGGCTCATCACCTCGTCACGCTGCGCCGCGTCGACGCCGTCGAGAAATGGGTGGCCAAGGAGGTCCTCACGCGACCGGCCGAGAAGCTTGGCATAGGGGCGGCCGACGTCTGTGATCCGGCCCAGACGGTCGAGCACGAGGCTCATCTCGCTCGCTGCATCGGCGTGTGGGTCGTCACGCTCGCGTGCCGGGGCAGGGCCCTGCCCCGCCCCGGGTTCGCCGGCTGCCGGGGGGCTGATGTCGCTGGTGACGCGAATGACGCCAAGGGCGCCCAGGAGCAGCGCACGGTCATGCAGCCAGCGCAAGCGTCCATCGGGCAGCACCACGCGAAAGACCTGGTCGTAGGACCCATTCACCAGTCCCGCCTCGAAGGCCTGGCTCACCGCCACCTGGTCCTCGGGATGAACCCACGCCTTCCAGCGATGGGACACCCGCCCCTCCGAGGGCAGGGCCCGGCCGAACAGGTCCGCGAAGGCCCCCGTGACAGTTACTGGAGTCGTCGAGGGCGGCTGGTAAAGCCACACGACATCTCCTGCGCCTCGAGCGAGGAACTGCGACAGTTCCGGCAGCGATGCGTTGGTTTGCGACAAGTCTATGTCTCCGGTTGTGAGCCGACCGCGCGCCCTGGGGTGGGTGCGCCTCGGGACAAACACCTGGCGGCTCTGCGTCGCCAGGTGGCGCGTCGAGTGTGCATGAAGCCCCCGCGGGCGTCCAGATGCCCGACTGAAACGTCTCTACAGGCCTCGGGCCGGGATCGCGCGGGGGCGTCGATCATGCGAGCGGCGCATTCGCGTCAAGCAGCGCGCGAATCTTCGCCGGTTCCGAGGCGGCCATGACCTTCTTGGTGATCGCCCTGCAGCGCGTCAGGTCGGCGCGCAGGATTTCTTGCTTGACCGACAGGATCTGGGCCGGATGCATCGAGAACTCGCGCAACCCCATGCCGAGGAGCAGGCGGGCCAGAGCCGGGTCGCCGGCCATCTCCCCGCAGACGGCGACCGGAATTCCGGCGCGCTCGCCCGCGCGGATGGTCTGCGCGACGAGCTGCAGGACGGCCGGATGCAGGGGATCATAGAGGTGGGCGACGGTGTTGTCAGTCCGGTCGATCGCCAGGGTGTACTGGATGAGGTCGTTGGTCCCGATCGACAGGAAATCGAGGCGCTTGATGAATCCTGAAAGGCTCAGGGCGGCGGCCGGGATCTCGATCATGCCACCCACCAGCAGGTTGCGGTCAAAGTCCAGGTGGCGCGCGACCAGCTGCTCCTTGGCGTGGGCGATGAGGTTCAGGACCTGGTCGATCTCATGGACGTGGGCGATCATCGGAATAAGCAGGCGCGTCGGCCCGAACGCCGAGGCCCGCAGGATGGCGCGCAGCTGCGTGAGGAACATCTGCGGTTCAGCCAGACAGTAGCGGATCGCACGCAGGCCGAGCGCCGGATTCGAGGCGTTCGAGGGGACCTCGGCGTCGAGCGGCTTGTCCGCGCCGATGTCGAGCGTGCGGATGGTCACCGGCCGGCCACTCATGGCGTCGACGACGGCGCGGTAGGCCTCGAACTGTTCATGCTCGTCGGGCAAGGCCCCGTGCCGGTTCATGAAAAGAAACTCGGTGCGATACAGTCCGATCCCCATGGCCCCGACATCGTTGGCCATGGCACAGTCGGCCGGCAGCTCGATGTTCGCAAGCAGCTCGATGGGGACTTCGTCGAGCGTGCGCGTGGGCATGGTGGCAAGCCGCCGCAGTTTCTCACGCTGGATCTCGGCGTCGCGGCGCTTTAACCGGTATTCCTCGAGGAGGATCGGACTCGGATCGACGATCAATACCCCGGCGTCGCCGTCGATGATCACCCACTCGTCCTGGCGGATCAGCCGCGAGGCGCTGCTCAAGCCGACGATCGCCGGAATATCCAGGCTGCGCGCGACGATCGCTGTATGCGACGTGGCGCTGCCGAGGTCGGTCGCAAAGCCGCCAAACGGTCGCTTCTTGAACTGGAGCATGTCGGCCGGGGCGATGTCATGAGCGACGATCAGCATGTCGTCATTGCCCAGGGCCGGCTCCGGAAACGCCGTCGCGGTACCGGTTAGCAGCTTCAGGACGCGCTCGACGACCTGCTCCACGTCGGCGCGCCGCGCCGCGAGATAGGAGTCCTCGATCTCCTCGAACTGCGCGACGGCGGCCTGCAGCTGCGTGGTGAGAGCCCACTCGGCGTTGTAGCGGCGCTCGGCGATCAGCCGGCGCGGCTCCTCAGACAGCAGAGGATCCTGCAGGATCAGACGGTGCAGTTCCAGGAGAGCCGAAAATTCCGGGGGTGCATCGCTCGGCAGGTCCGAGGCGAGGGAGTACAACTCGTTGACAACCTTGGCGACGGCATCGTCAAGCCGCTCGATCTCGGACTCGATCTGCTCAACCGCAACCCGGTAATGGACCACCTCGAGCGCAGCCGCGGCCAGCACGTGGGCGCGCCCGATCGCGATGCCGCGGGACACTGGGATGCCTTGCAGGGTGAATGCCATAAGCCTTTTTAGTTGCCGCGGGCGGATTGGGTAAGGTTTCGGGTCCGGCTCGCGACCGGGCGCAAGGAACGCCCTCGAGGTCCGGCCCTACTGGCCCTCGTCGAATTTGTTGTCGATCAGCGCCACCAGCGCCGCCATCGCCTGGTCCTCATCGGGGCCGCTCGTCTCGAGCGTCACGGTCGATCCTTTCCCCGCGGCGAGCATCATCACGCCCATGATGCTCTTCGCATTCACGCGCCGCCCGTTGCGGCTCATCCAGACCTCACTCTGGTAACGGGTGGCCAGCTGGGTGAGCTTCGCCGAGGCGCGCGCGTGCAATCCGAGTTTATTGCTGATCACGCAGTCGCGCGAGGGCATTGGCTGCTCCATCCTGAGAAGGGGTCGTGCTTGTGCTCGGTCCGACGCCGGGCACCTGCGTCTGATTCTGCGGGGCGGTCGAGGCAATCTTCATGACACCCGCCAGCGCGCCCGCCGTCGCCTTCTCGACCAGCACCTCGAGGCTGAGCGATCCCCGGTAGGTCAGGGCACGCAACAGCATCGGCAGGCTCATGCCCGTCAGGACCTCGACGTCGGGCGCGTTGGCGAGTTGCACCGCGATGTTCGAGGGCGTCGCCCCGAACAGGTCGGTCAGGACCAACACGCCCCGACCCGCGTCGAGCGCGGCGACCGCCTGCCGCGCAGCGCCTGCGAGCTGGGCGGGATCGCCCTCGGGCGGGACATCCAGGGCGGCGACCCCGCCGGGATCGCTGCCGAACACATGGCACGCGCACGCAAGGAGCGCGGACGGCAGGGGTGCGTGGCCGATGAGCAGGATCCCGATCGGGGTGGTCTTCTCCACGGTCAGAGCCAATGCCAGCGGGAGCCGAGCGCGAACACGGCACCCAGGACCACCAGGCAGAGCATGCCGAGCAGGGCCCAGCGCCAGACGCGGCGCTCGAGCGCCGCGCGTTCGGCCTCGGCCTCAGCCACCTGCTGGATGCGCGCCCCGACAGCCTGATTGACGAGTCGCGCGGTGGCGGCGGCGACGGCCGCACGATTCTCGGAATTGACCTCAAGTTCGGCAGAGACATCGGACAGGGGACTCATGTGCTTTCCTCCCGGCGTCGCTAGCGCAGCGCCGCCTCCAGCGCATCGACAAACAGCGCGGCCACAGGGAATCCCGACTGCTGGGTGATCTCCTGAAAGCAAGTCGGGCTCGTGACATTGACCTCCGTCAGATAATCGCCGATCACATCGATTCCGACAAGCAACAGGCCGCGCTCGCTCAGGACCGGCGCCAGTGTCTGGGCGATCTCGAGGTCGCGGGGCGAGAGGCTCTGCGCGCGGCCGACGCCACCTTGTGCCAGGTTGCCACGGATCTCCTTGCCCTGGGGGATGCGGGCGAGACAGTAGGGCACGACCTGGCCGCCGATCAGGAGAATGCGCTTGTCACCCTCCTGGATTTCGGGAATATAGCGCTGCGCCATGACGCTGCGTGCCCCCATGAGGGATACGCTCTCGATGATCGCGCCCAGATTCAGTTCATCCTCGCGCACGCGGAAGACACCGGTACCCCCCATGCCGTCCAGGGGCTTTAGGATGATGTCGCGGTATTCGGCGTGGAAGTCGCGCAGCCGCTTCGCGTCGCGCGTCACAAGGGTCGGTACCATAAATTCGGGGAAGCCGGCAATCGCCAGCTTCTCGTTATGGTCGCGGATGGCGCGCGGACGATTGAAGACGCGGGCGCCCTGCTGCTCGGCAAGCTCGAGCAGGTACGTGGCGTACACATACTCCATGTCGAACGGCGGGTCCTTGCGCATGACGACGGCGTCGAAGCCGCTCACCGCGCGCCATGCGGGGGGCTCGGTGCGGTACCAGTCCTGCGCATCGCCCGTCAGGTGAAGGCGCGCCGCATGCGCACGGATCACCCCCGAGGGTTCGCGCTCGAGCTGGTGCGGCTCGATGAACCACAGCTCGTGTAAGCGCGCCGCTGCCTCGACCATCATGGCATACGTCGAGTCCTTGTAGATCTTGAAGGAGGCCAGCGGATCGGCGATGAAGGCGATCTGCATCGGCACTAATAGATATCCGGGTTGGGATCGGTACGCTCGAGTTCAACCGCGGCCGCAAGGAGAGCGAGGCGCCCGACCACGCCATAGGCATAGAAGCGGTTCGGCGCCGCGCTCGGACGCTGGCCCGGGTCCGGAAGGATGCAGCTCGAGGCGAACGGCAACGGCACGAACTGCATGCCTGGCGCGTTCAGGTTCTCATCCTTGCCACGATCGGCATGAACCCGGTAGAACCCGCCCACCACATACCGGTCGACCATGTAGACGACCGGCTCGGCCACGCTGTCGTTGACCGTCTCGAAGGTGTAGACGCCCTCCTGGATCATGACCTCAGAGACCGCCATCCCCTCCTTCACAACCGACATCTTGTTGCGCGCCTTGCGGTTCAGATTCTTGACCTCAGAGGCATCCTTGACGGTCATGATGCCCATGCCATAGGTGCCCGCATCCGCCTTGACGATGACGAACGGGGACTCCTTGATCCCGTATTCCTTGTACTTCTTGCGAATCTTGGTGAGCAGCACGTCGACGTTGTCGGCCAGGCACTCCTCACCGGTCCGCTCATGGAAATTGATCTCGCCGCAGACCCCGAAGTAGGGATTGACCATCCATGGATCGATGTCCATCATCTTGCTAAAGCGCTTGGCAACGTCGTCGTAGGCCGCAAAATGCTTGGACTTGCGGCGTGTGGCCCAGCCGGCGTGGAGCGGCGGCAGCAGGAACTGCTCGTGCAGGTCGCGCAGCTGATCAGGCACGCCGCCCGACAGATCGTTGTTGAGTAAAATTGCGCAAGGATCGAAGTGCTTGAGGCCAAGCCGCCGGCCATTGCGCTCGAGGGGCTCCAGGGTCAGCACCTGGCCATCGGCGAGTTCGAGCGGTGTGGATTCCTTGATCTCCGGATTCAGGGTACCCAGCCGCACATTCAGTCCCGTCTGGCGCAGAATCGCGGCGAGCCGCGCGACGTTTTGCAGGTAGAACGCGTTGCGGGTATGGTTTTCGGGGATGAGCAGCAGATTGCGCGCATCCGGGCAGATCTTGTCGATCGCCGCCATCGCCGCCTGGACCGCGAGCGGCAGGACGTCAGGCGACAGGTTGTTAAAGCCTCCCGGGAACAGGTTGGTATCGACCGGCGCGAGCTTGAAGCCCGCATTGCGCAGGTCGACGGAACAATAGAACGGGGGGGTGTGCTCCTGCCACTCGAGCCGGAACCAGCGCTCGATAGCGGGCGTCGCATCGAGGATGCGTCGCTCCAGATCCAGGATCGGTCCGGACAGTGCAGTCACAAGGTGGGGAACCATGGCGCCTTTCGTTTTGACAGGATTGTACGGGAAACATCTGGCGCGCTCCGAAAAGCCCTCTGGGCACGGACCGCACGCGCGCATCCCTTGCCGGTCCCCGCGGATCTGGGGGCGACCTGGTGTCTTTTAAAGGGACCCCGAGGCAGGCCTGGCAAACGCCGGGATCATCCCTGTGCGCAGTCCCCCGTCCGGGCGGGCACGCCGAGGTGCCCCGACGCGGGCTGCGGTGGCCGTAAAAAAAAAGAGCCAGAAGGGGCAACCTTCTGGCCTTAAACCTCCGAGGAGGCTCGAAACTTCTGGAGAGGAGAAACGTACTACACCATCTACTGCCTTACAACACAAAACATCACGGGTGGTAAGCCGACTCGCCGTGTGAAGAGATGTCCAGACCTTCACGCTCCTGCTCTTCGGTCACCCTAAGTCCAATCAGCATGTCGACCAGCTTGAAGGCGACCAATGCAACGACCGCCGTCCAGACAATGGTGATCCCGACCGCCTTCGCCTGAATGAGCAGCTGTGGCAGGATCCCGGGGTAGATCTGCTTGCCGGTGACCCAATCGGCCGCGCCCGGGCCACCGAGGCCGGGCGCATTGAAGATCCCGGTCAGAAGCGCGCCAAGGATACCGCCCAGGGCATGCACGCCGAACACGTCGAGCGCATCGTCAGCGCGGATCATCTTCTT
Organism: Burkholderiales bacterium; assembly: GCA_003136595.1. Lineage (GTDB taxonomy): Bacteria > Pseudomonadota > Gammaproteobacteria > Burkholderiales > Burkholderiaceae_D > BOG-994. The sequence continues at coordinate 47,246 of PLEY01000065.1, read as the reverse complement.
CAGACTGGTCACGCCCCACAGGCACACGAGACCCGCGGCGAGCCCGATGATGAAGGCACCTGAGATGCCGACGTTGCCGGCTGCAGGCGTGATCGCGACCAGGCCCGCGACGGCGCCCGACGCCGCACCCAGCATCGAGGGCTTGCCCTTGATGAACCACTCGGCGAAGGTCCACGACAGGACCGCGCAGGCGGTCGCCAGGTAGGTGTTGATAAAGGCGAGCGCCGCGAAACCATTGGCCTCGAGAGCGGAGCCGGCGTTAAAGCCGAACCAGCCGAACCAGAGCAGCGAGGCGCCGATCATGGTCATGGTCAGGCTGTGCGGCGCCATCGACTCGCGCCCAAGGCCGACCCGCTTGCCGACCATGAAGGCGCCCACGAGGCCAGCCACCCCGGCGTTGATGTGCACCACCGTGCCGCCGGCATAGTCCAGGGCGCCGGTCTGCCAGATGAATCCGGCCCGCGCGGTGACGGCATCGGCGACGGCGGCGCTCTTGAATTCGTCAGGACCGGGCCAGAACCAGACCATGTGCGCCACGGGCAGGTAGCTGAAGGTGAACCAGATCACCATGAACAGCAAGAGCGCAGAGAATTTGATGCGCTCGACCATCGCGCCCAGGATCAGGCAGCACGTGATGGCCGCAAAGGTCGCCTGGAACGCCGCGTAGACAAACTCGTAGAGCGGGGTGGCCTTGCTGAAGGTCGCCGCCATCGAAAAGGCGCCAGTCTCAGGGTCGAACATGCCCCGCATGAAGAGCCGGTCAAAGCCGCCGATGAAGGCGTTGCCCTCGGTGAACGCCAGCGTGTAGCCATAGATGCACCAGAGCACGGTGATGAGCGAGAACGTCACGAATACCTGCATGAGGACCGAGAGCATGTTCTTGCTGCGCACCAGACCGCCATAGAAGAGCGCAAGCGCCGGGACCGACATTGCGAGCACCAGGGCGGTCGAGGTCAGCATCCAGGCCGTGTCACCCTTGTTGGGTGTCGGTGCCGGGGTGGCGCTGGCGGCGTCGGCCGCCGGTGTGGCAGCCGCCGGGGCTGCGGCGGCAGGCGTGGCCGCGTCGGTCTGGGACCAGGCGGGCGAGGAGGCTAATGCACTCACAACAAAACCGGCGATCACTGCAAGGCTTGCAACCCACTTTTTCATTTTTTTGATCCCTAGTCGGTTCACAGAGCGTCCTTACCCGTCTCGCCGGTCCGGATGCGCACGACCTGCTCGACGTCATAGATGAAGATCTTGCCGTCGCCGATCTTGCCGGTGCGTGCCGAAGCCTCGATGGCCTCGATGGCGCGCTCCACGATGTCGTCGGGCACCGCTGCTTCGATCTTCACTTTGGGGAGAAAGTCGACGACGTACTCTGCGCCCCGGTACAACTCGGTATGGCCCTTCTGCCGGCCAAACCCCTTGACTTCGGTAACGGTAATGCCCTGCACGCCAATCGAAGAAAGCGCCTCGCGCACCTCGTCGAGTTTGAAGGGCTTGATTATCGCCGTGATCAATTTCATAGGATCCCCCGTTCCCCTTGGCCCTTGGTCCATGCTCGCCCAGCGCCGTGCCGGGCTCACCCGGCAGCGGCCCGGTTGAAATAGCAATGTCTGTGCCACCGGCGCAGTCGCGTTTTCGCCCCGTTGCGGTGCATGAAGCCCTGGGCGCGGCAACCCCTCTCTGCTCTGCATCTATCCGTGTTTACGGGTTATTTAGAAATCGCTTCGCACCACGTTGGTTCGACGGCACCACACCCGGGAGGGCAATTACGCACCTCGCCAGTGCGGGCCGGCCGGTGCTGTCTTTGGGATTTGGCCTCGTGCTAGACTCGGTCACATGGACCTGAATTCATTCTTCGAGGACATGCAGGCGCGCATCAGCGAGCTTGCGCGCCAGACCCCGGCACGCGAACTCGAGCAGAACGTGCGGGCGCTCTTGCAGCAGGGATTCTCCAAACTCGATCTGGCAACCCGCCAGGATCTGGATCTGCAGACTGAGTTGCTGGCCCGGGCGCGGGCGCGACTCACCGAACTGGAAGCGCGCGTCGCTGAACTCGAAAAGCGCGCGGCGCCGCCTGGCGCCTAGCGCGCGCCGATGACCACCGAGAGCATGCTGATCGACGCTCCGAACACCCCTTGGGTCGGAAAACTGATCGCATCGCCCTCCTCGGTCAACCCAAGGCAGTAGAGCAGCGGCAGGTAGTGCTCCGGGGTCGGCACGGCAAGCCGCGCCTCGGGACCTTTGGTCTCATAGGCGACGAGCGCGTCGAAATCGCGGTCTTCAAGGGCCTGCCTGACCCAGTTCTCAAAACGCAGTGCCCAGTCATAGGCCGGAGCCGGATCCTGCCAGCGCATCGCGCGCAGATTGTGGACCACGTTACCCGAGGCCATGACAAGGACCCCCTCACGCCGCAAGGGCGCAAGCGCGCGCCCCAGTTCGACCAGTTCAGCCGGGCTTGAGCGGATGTCGATGGACAGCTGCACGACCGGCACATCGGCCTTCGGGTAGGCATGGACCAGCACCGACCACGTGCCGTGATCCAGGCCCCAATCGGTATCCAGGACCACCGGACGCGGCGCGAGGGCCGCGCTGACGCGGCGCGCGAGCGCAGGGGCGCCTGGGGCCGGATAGCGCACGGCAAACAGCGCGTCGGGAAATCCGCCGAAATCGTGGATCGTGGGCGGGTGTTCGATCGCGGTGACGGCCGAGCCGCGCGTGAGCCAGTGCGCGGAGATCGACAGGATGGCGCGTGGCGGCGGCAGGCAGGCGCCCAGTTCATTCCAGGCGCGCGTATGGACGTTGTCCAAAATAGCGTTCATCGGGCTGCCATGCCCGAAAAACACCACCGGCATCAGGGCATCAGAAGCAGCCAAGTCACGTACCCCCTCGATCAACGATGGCGCGCGCCAAGGCATCGGCAAGCTCGGCCAGCGCCTGGTTTTGCGCGCGCAGTGTCGCCGCCGTGCCGGTGCCCTGGATCGGCACCTCAAGCGTCGTCCTGCCCTGCGTGGCGGGCAAGGCGGCAGCGCCGGCGGGCGCGACCGGGCGCACGGCCCAGAGCACGGAGATGCTAAGCCCCTCGGCCGGCCGGATCAGCCAGGACTGGACATCGAGACTCACGTGCATCTCGGGATCCTCGAGCCAGGGCTCGGGGAACGCCGTGACACGCGCCCCCCCCAGCCGCAGCGTCAGGTCGCGCGCCAGGACCCGGCCGATGCCCTGGCGCAGCGGCTCGGCCCAGCGCTCCGTTTCACTGATGGTGATCCGGCCCTCGGGTCCCTGAAACACCATCTCGGACCGGTCTACGAGCTGCGGCAGGTTGACCGCGTCAATCGCAATGCGCAGCCCCCGCTGAACGGTGGGTGCGGCCGGGCCCTCTGCCCCGAGCACGTAGTAGTGTTCGGTGACGCTGCTCGCGCAGGCAGCGCACAGCAGCACCGCAGTCCATCCAAAGACAACGCCCCGCTTCATCATGGCCCCGTCTCCTGCGCCGCGCCCGCTCGGCCGCGCAACAGCGCCTCCGGGTGACGCTCCAGCATGTCGGTGAGTTCGCGCAGCGACTCGGCGCTGCGCGAGAGCTGACGCAGCGCCTCGCGCAGATCCTGCTGGGCCGGCGCGTCATGAGCGAGGAGCTCGTGCGCCGCAGCCATGGCCTGTTTGGCCTCGGAGAGGGTTGCGGCCAGTTGCGGTGCCACCTGGTCATCGAGCTGCCTCACCAGATGATCGGTGTCGCCGAGCGTGCGATCGAGGGTCGCCATGGTCTCGCGCAGCTCACGCGCTATGGCGTCGAAGGGGATCTTGTCGATCTTCTTGGTCAGATCGGTGAGGGCGAGCTGCAGATCCTCCAGGCCGCCTGGCACGGTCGGGATCTGACCGGCCGGCAAGGCGGCGTGCAAGGGCGCCGAGGCCGGGAAGAAATCCAAGGCCACGTAGCGCTGGCCGGTGAGCAGATTGGCGGTGCGGAGCTGCGCCATCAGGCCGCGGCTGATGGCCTGCTGGATCAGATCGCGCCGCGCGCCGGCGGGTTTGCCCGCGCCCTTGGGCTCAACATCGAGACGATCGACATAAAGGCCGAGCTGCACAGCGAAACGCGCCGTCGCGCGCTCGGCCTGGAACTGGACGTCGATGGACTTCACCTCGCCGATCGTCAGGCCCCGGAAATCCACTGGCGCGCCCACCGACAGGCCACGGATCGATTCGGTGAAATAGGCGACGAGGGGTGTGAGTTCCGCGTCGGTTCGACGCATCGCCAGTGTCTCGTTCTGACGCAGGACAAAGCTCGTATCCGGCGGGGCGGGGGGGCCCGCGCCGCCCTCCGGAGGGACCTCGAACGCGATGCCGCCCAGAAGAAGCGACACCAGCGACTGGGTGTGGACCGACACGCCGTTGGTGTCCAGGGAGATGTCCAGGCCGCTTGCCTGCCAGAAGCGGGTGTTGCGCGTGACGAGCGGCTCGTACGGGGAGCGCACAAACACCCGCAGGGTGAGGCCGCCCCCGTCGGCATCCAGATCGACGCGCGTCACCTGCCCGACCTGGAAGCGCCGGAAGTAGACCGGTGAGCCGACGTCGAGCGACCCAAGATCGTCGGTGTGCAGCACAAATTCGCGGCCCGACTCGTCGGTGGTGAAGGTCGGTGCGCTATCGAGCCCGGTGAACTCGCGTCGCGAGGCATCGGCCTTGCCGATATCCATGCCGATGTAAGCCCCCGAGAGCAGCGTGCCGAGGCCGGAAATCTGGCCCCCCGCAACGCGCGGGCGGACCACCCAGAAGCGCGTGTCATCGACCAGGAGCTTGCCAGCCTCGCGCGCCATCTGCGCGGTGACGATGACACTGTTGTGGTCCGAGTCGAGACGGATCGCCTTGACCTCTCCGAGATCGACGTTCTTGTACTTGATCCTGGTCTTGCCCGCCTCGAGCCCCTCGGCGCTTTTGAAACGGATCTCGATGTTCGGCCCCTCCTCGGTCAGACCGCGGATCAGCAGCGTCAGGCCGATCAGCACCGCGACCAGGGGCACTATCCAAAACAGAGGGAAGGTGCGCCAGTGGCGGGTTGCGGCACGCGCCGCGCGGATCTCCGGCAGCCCGGGTGGCGTCCCGGGTGGCGNNGGCTTCGCCCCGCCTGCGGCGCGAGCACCGCCTCGCCTGCGGCAGACGCCGGGGCACGGCCCCCTGACGCGGCGCGATCCCACAGCAGCCGCACGTCGAAGGAGCGCGCGGCGAGGAGCGTCAGAACCACCACCGAGGCGAAGGCGATCGCGGCAGGACCCGGCCGGATCTCGGCGACCGAGGGTGTCTGCACCAGCGAGGTCAAAAGGGCCAGCACATACACATCGAGCATCGACCAGCGCCCGATCACCTCCACGACCCGATACAGGCGGGTGCGCCACTCGAGGCCGCCACCCGAACCGAACCGGACCGAAAACACGAGGAGCGTGAGCGCCGCAAGCTTTAGAAGCGGCACGACAATGCTCGCGCAAAAGACGATCACCGCGAGGCCGAACGATCCGTTTTTCCACAGGTAAATGATGCCCGACAGGATGGTGTCGTCCTGTTTACCGAAGAGCGTGCGCGTGCGCATGATCGGCAGCACGTTGGCCGGCACATAGAGCACATAGGCCGCTATCAGATACGCGCAGGTCCGGCCGAGACTCTCAATCTTGCGGCTGTGGATGAGCGTGCCACAGCGCGCGCAGGCATTCTCGCTGCCGTCGGTCGAAAGGCGATTCAGCAGATCGCAGGCATGGCAGCGCGCAAGGCCCCAGTCGCGCGCGCTGTCGCCGGACTTCACGCTGTCCCCCCGGCGCGTTCTAGACGCTCCCAAAGATGCTGGGGATGGAAGGATCCGGCCAGGGTGGCAAGCAGGAGGACCAGGCCCGCGACCGACCAGAGCGCGATGCGCACGTCAACGAGCGCGACAGGCTTAAGCCGCACGATGGCCACCAGGGCGCCGACCAGGAACACCTCGAGCATCGACCACGCCTGGGCATGCTGGGTCGCCCGCAGCACCAGGTCGGCGAGGGGCAGACGACGCGGCCCCGCATGCTCGATCCACAAGAGCCCTGCGCTGATGTAGCACACCGCCACGATATAGACCCCGGGCAGCAGCACGGTGGTGACCGCGACCAGGGCCGCGATCGGTTCCATGCCCGCGTGCCAGAGCGCCCCGGCGGCCCCGCAAAGCGAGGTGGTCACGACATCGCCCTGCAGATTCAGGCGCACGAGCGGCAGCAGGTTGGCGATCAGGAACAGGACCAGGGCCGCGATCGAGAGCGCGAGAAGGCGATCGAGGCGCTCATCGTGCTGCGTCCCAAGCAACGCGGCGCAGCGCCAGCAGGTCAGGCGGTAGGCACCCGCCACCCGCAACTGCAGCGCATCGCAGTCGGGGCATGCAACCAGCTCTGGTGGGGCTCGGTCTGACATGGAGGAGATGGTTAAGGTCGGGGCGGGGGCCCGCTGCCGCGCTGGCAATGGCGCCGCCGCGACAGGGGGAGCAAACAGGCGTGCCCAGCGAAATCTGACAGGCACCGGTGGCAATGGTTCGGCACGTTCATGACAGCGGAATGGCGTAGCATACAAGCCTTTTAGGCTAAGGCTAGCCCACCGCGCCGACCGATTGCCGTGAGCCCACCGGATTCACCTGCGCCCCCTCCCGCCCCACTCCAGGCGGCCTTGCCGCCGGGACTTGCCGGTGCCGAAGCCTTCGCCGCGACCCTGGGCATCTGCTTTGTCATGATGCTGGTGGCCTTCGATCAGACCGTCGTCGGTACCGCGTTGCCGGTCATCGTCGCCGAACTGAAGGGCTTCGCGCTCTATTCATGGGTCGCCACCGCCTACCTGCTCATGTCGTCGATCTTCGTGCCGATCATGGGGCGCCTTGGCGATCTGTTCGGACGCAAGCGCTTTGTGATCGCCTCGATCATCATCTTCACGGGCGCCTCGGCGCTCTGCGGCCTTGCCCAGTCCATGTTCGAACTCGTCCTCGCCCGGGCCCTCCAGGGCGTGGGAGGCGGCATGCTGGTCGGTACCGCATTCGCCGCGACAGCGGACATTTTTCCTGATCAGCTGCGCCGCATCAAGTGGCAGGCGATGCTCTCCACGGCGTTCGGGCTCGCCAATGCGGTCGGACCGTCCCTCGGCGGCTGGTTGACCGAGCACTGGGGGTGGCGTGCCGTCTTCTACGTCAATCTCCCGATCGGCCTTGCCGCAACGCTTGTGATTAGCCGCTTCCTGCCGAGCACACGCGGCCACCGGGAGGCCGGTGCATCGATTGACTGGTGGGGCGCGCTGCTCCTCGGCGCTTCCATCGCGAGCTTCCTTCTTGCGCTCGAGAAAGGTACGGGAGCTGGCCTCGGAGCGCTGACGAAGCCGACGTTCTGGCTGCCGCTCATGGCCGCCCTCGGCCTGTTCGGCGGGTTCGTGAGGGAGCAGCGGCGCGCCGTCCAGCCCATCCTGCCGTTGCGCCTGTTCGATGTACAGGCTGTGCGCCTGCTTGCGCTCATCGCGGCGTTCAGCGGCTGGGCCATGTTCTCGCTCATCTTCTATGCGCCGCTCCTGTTGCAGGCCGGACTTGGCCTGTCTCCGAACACCGCGGGCATCGTCGTCTCGCCGCTGGTCCTATGCATCAGTGTGGGCAGCATCATCAATGGTCGCCTCTATGGTCGCATGCCCCGCGCCCATCGCCTGCTCGGCTTTGGCGTGCTGCTGTTCATGAGCGGATGTCTGCTCATCCTTGCCGTGCGCGATGGCACACCGCTCGGCTGGATTGCGGCCGCCTTCGCCATCGCCGGAACCGGTCTGGGATTCCAGCTCCCAAACCTGACCATCCAGATGCAGGCAGCCGTCGAGCGTCGCGATCTGGGGACCGCCTCCGCTCTGGTGCAGACGCTGCGCATGCTGGGCAGCATGGTCGGAGCCGCGCTCGCCGGGGTGATCGTCAACGCACTCTACCAGCGCGGCGTCAGCGCAAGCCTCGCAGCACAGGGCGTCGCAGGGACTGCGCTCGGGGCGTTCTTCAGTGATCCGCAAATCCTGATCAGTCACGCGGATCAGGCTCGCGCGCATCAGGAGGCCGTGGCGCTCGGGCTCGCGGAACATGTGGATCCCCTGATCAGCGCGGCCCGCCACGCACTCATCCACGGCGTCGACAGTGCCCTGTGGCTCTCAGTCGCCTTGTGCGCAAGCGCGCTCGTCCTCGCGCGACGCCTGCCTGCGATCGAGCCGCACTGAAGCGTGGGCTTGGCGGGGAGAGCGCTGCGGGGAGAGCGCTGCAGGATCCGCGCGCCTCACGGCAGGCGGACCGAACGCAGGAAGGTATCCACCGCCTCCTCGACAGCCGGCTGTTCCAGGGTGCTAGCAGGACCCACCACCATGATCTGATAGACCCACTCGCCCTTCATCGCGACGCGGCCCACGAGGCGCATGGGCTGACCCGACACGGCTCCCGATGCGTCAATGGCACGGCCGGCCACGGGCGGTGCCTGCGGCAGGACACTTGCGATCTGGACGGGTGCGTCCTTGAACCCGCTTGCGCCCAGGTTCTGAACCAGCCCGCGCACGATCGCATCCTCGGCCTTGGCGAGCGTCGAGTCGCTCGCCCCGGGAAGATGGACCACCTCCACGACGAAGGCGGTCTCATCGACGCGCGCGGCGTGCATGGTCATGTTGACCGCGAGGCCGTCCAGATCGATCGGCCGCGCGGCCTTCTGCACGCGGGCGGGGAAGGTCGCGACAAATCCCTCGGGCGCCTGATAATCGCGCCAGTCGAAATGGGGGGTGCAGCCGAGCAGCACGAGCGCCGCCAGGGCCGCAAGCAGGCCGGCCCCGTGGGGTGGCTGAGAGGGTCGACTCGGTGCGCGCAGCAAGGGGTTCATGTCTCGGCTCCGGTTGACCGCAGGGTGAGGGCCGGATAAGGTCAGGCCCTCGCTCTGGCTCCAGGCAGGCCTGGTTCGGACCGACATTCTGTCACACCCACGGCAACGCCCCATGAGCTCCTCCCTCGAACAAACCGGCACGCTTCTATCCCGCGATGGCACGCGCCTGTTCTATCGCGAGTGGCTCGCCGAGAATCCGCGCGCGGCCGTGCAGATCGTCCACGGCCTTGGCGAACATTCCGGACGCTACGTCCATGTCGCCAAGCGCCTGAACGCGCACGGCATATCGGTGCGTGCCCACGACCACCGCGGGCACGGTCGCTCCGACGGTCGCCGTGGGGCACTGGGGACAAGGCTGGACCTCGTCAACCATCTGAAACTTGTCTTCGAGGACTTTGCGCGCCAGCAGCGGACCACACCCTTTCTTCTCGGACACAGTCTGGGTGGGCTGGTGGCGGCCTACTATGCGACGCACGGCATCAGTCCGGTGCGCGGGCTCATCCTGTCGTCACCGGCTCTTGCGATCCGCATGTCGCTTGCGCAACGGATCCTGCTGGCGGTGACCGGGCGCATCGCGCCGCGCCTGCAGGTCAACAACGGGCTCGACGTCAACGCGCTGTCGCACGATGCCGCCGTGGTCGCTGCGTACCGGGCCGATCCCTTGAACCACGACCGGGTGACGCCCGGGCTGGTGCGCTTCATGCTCGATGCGATCCCCGCTGTCGTGGCGCGCGCGCCAGCGCTGCCCATGTCGGCCCTGCTCCTTGTCGCCGGCGCCGACCGGCTCGTGCTCGCGGAGGGCTCACGCCGCTTCGCCGAACTGCTGCCCCCCGGCCGGGGGACGCTGCGATGGTATGATGATGCCTTCCACGAAATATTCAACGAAACCCCCGCGCGACGCGCTCACGCGCTCGAGGATCTTATGGTCTGGATCGACGCCCAGATGGCTGGCTAATGGGTATGCTTCTCACCTTCAAGTCCCAAGGCGCGGGCGACGTGCAGATGTTCTCCGAGCATGCCGAGCAGTTGCTCGCGCTGTTTGGCCGTTCGCTTGAGCCGAGCGACGCCCCTCGTGGCATTCTGACTGCGGATCAGGTCCCCGGCGCACTTGCGCAACTGAAGGCGGCCGCCCAGGCCGCGCGCGACGCCGCTCGGCAGCGTGCCGATCCCGGCGATCCCGCCGCCCCCGTGCCGATCGGCCTCGCGCAACGCGCCTTCCCCCTGATCGAGTTGCTCGAGAGGGCGCAAAGCAAGGGACGGGATGTCGTGTGGGGCGTCTAGGCGGCGTTGAGCTCGCGCGAACGCGCAAGAAATGCCTGAAGGCGCTGCACACCGCTCTCGAGGCGTTCCACGCTGCTCGCGATGCACCAGCGCAGGTATCCCTCACCTTCGATGCCGAACGCAGCCCCCGGAGCCAGTCCCAGTCCGGCCTCGGCGACCAGGCGCTTGGCCAATGTCAGGGAGTCGAACGGGCTGTCCAGGCGGAAGAACACGTACATGGCGCCACGCGGCTTGGCCACGGTCACCCCGGGCAGGCCTGACAGACGGCTACACAGGTAGTCGCGCGCGAGCTGATAGCGCGCGACGGTCTGCTCGATGATCGCCGCACCGCCCTCGATGGCTGCGATCCCGGCACGCTGGACGAACGCCGGGGCGCACGAGGTGTTGTATTCGATCAGCTTGCCGAAGTCGTTCATGAGCGTGGCGCCATCGCGGCCGCGCGGCGACACCAGCCAGCCCAGGCGCCACCCCGTCATGAGCCAGGATTTCGAAAAACTGTTGGTCGAGATGATGCGGTCCTCGGCGTCACCCTCGGTCAGGAACGAGGGTGCGCAGGGCTCCTTCTCGCCCCCACGGTCAAACACCATGCGGTCATAGACATCGTCGGCGATGATCCAGATGCCATGCTGGCGGCAGCGCGCAAGCAGAGCACGCTGCTCATGGGGCTCGATCACCCAGCCGGTCGGATTGTTCGGGGAATTCACGACCAGCGCCCGGGTGCCGGGAGTGAGCGCGTCAAGCAGGCGATTCAAATCCAGGCGCCAGTGTCCTGCACTGCATTCGAGTCCGACGCGCACGACCTCGGCTCCGAGAATGCGCGGCCCCTCGGTCAGGTTGGGCCATACCGGGGTCACGACCACGACGCGGTCTCCCGGAGAATACAGCGCCTGTGAGGCGATCATGAGGGCCGACACGCCCGAACTCGTCACCGCGATCCGTGCCGCATCGATGGGCCCGTGCAGCTGCGAGAGATAGCCTGCGATCGCATCACGCAAGGGCGGGATGCCCAGGTTCGAGGTATAGAACGTGTCCCCCTCGCGCAGCGCAGCAAGGCCCGCGGCACGGATGAACTCGGGCGTCACCGCGTCCGGTTCGCCGAACCAGAAGGGCAAGACGTCATCACGGCCGATTCCGCTATTGGCGACCTCACGGATCTTCGAGGCTCCGAGCAAGGCCAGTTCGGGGCGGGGGGCGATGTCGGCGCGAGTCTGCATGTCCGGATCCAGTTCAGCAAAGCACACGAGCTTAGCAGATTCAGCGTGTAGCCAGCGAGGGCGCCGGCGCGGGCGCTGAGCCCATGGCGAGGAACTGCTCCATGCGGCTTAGCTCCTCGTCGAGCGCGCGCCGAAAGCTCGCCCCGCGTGGCGCGCGACCCACGTAGCCGACCTCGGCATGCAGGGTGCCCAGTCGATAGGTGAGATTGGCCCAGCCGATCACCTCACTGCGCCACAGGAGGGGCAGTGCGTAGTAGCCCAGCACACGCCGCGCGGCAGGAGTGTAGGCCTCGAACCGGTAGCGCCAGCCCCACAGGTGCTCGAAGCGGCGGCGATCCCAAACGATCGGGTCGAAAGGTGCGAGCAGGCTGACGCGTTCGGGGACCGCCTTTGGGCGGGGGTCGCCGTCCGGCCAGACATAGGCAACCCCGTCCACAGTATCCCGACAGAGGCGGCCGCGTCGCAGCTGCCGGTCCAGCACCTCGCGCAGATCGACACCATGCGGTCCCCGGGCACCTGCGGTCGCAAGAATGCGGCGCAGGCTCACCTCGGGTACGGGCGCATACAAGTGGGTCAAGAGCAGGACCAGGCCCTCGGCGCGGCGCGCCGGTGAGAGTTCACAGCGCCTGGGCGCGGGTAGCCCGTAGACGCGGGTCCCGGCCTCGCGCGCGACAACCTCGATGCGTCCTTCGACCTGCAGCGCCTCGAGCATGCGCGTGGTCGCCGCGGACTGCCCCCCCCAGGCGTTCACGACGGCGCTGCTGCCAAGGAGCGCACTCAAGCGCCGGGGATGCGTCGGACCATGCAATCTGAGATGGGTGAGAATGGCGCGGCGCAGATGGGGATGGTCTGCCTCGACCTGCCAGGTCGAGGCGCGCCGACGCGGGTGCAGGAGCCGCACGGCCTCCTTGGGAAGAAACCCATAGACGTGCAGCATCTCCTCGGCCAGACCGAGGTCGGCGAAGCCCGCCTCCAGATCGCCGGCGCGGTAACCGACGACACGCTGGCGAAGAATCAGATCCTGGGCACGTGCTGGCGCACGGATCGGATCGGCCTGCACGAAACCGAGCCGCTCGAGCGCTTTTCTCAGATCGGGCTCGCAGAACAGGGAGCGCGCGACTGCGAAGTCACGCCAAGCCGCGAGTGTGCTCATGCTGCGCTGTTAGCCCAAGTCACGCGGCTTGTCATGGCCGCGTTCAGCTGCCGGATCCATCCGAGGTCGGGTCCTTCGGAGCCACCGTGCCGCCCTCATGGTCTGCGGGGTTTGGGCCAGGCTCGGGCGTTGACGTCTCGGCGAGACTGACGAGCGGGATGGCCGCGAGCGCAGGCTCAGGCCTTGGCGCCGACGAAAATATCAGCATCGGTTCCGACTCCAGCGCGGGCCCGATCGTCATCGCGGGCAGGTGACTGGGTCGGGGCGCGAACACCATTTCCGGCTCGAGCACATCAATCGTTTCCTCGAGCGGCGGAGCATGGAGCACGGGGGCATCGGGAACCAGAGGGACGGGGAGTTGCTCTTCGGGGCCGTTCGCGACAGGGGTCACGGGGTGGGGCGGCACACTCGGCACGGGCGATGCAGGAAGCGCCGGAGCGCCGTCCACGCCACGTCCCGTCTCTTCGGCGCCTCGGGCCACGGCTGGGGCGTATGCTGGCGCGTGTGCTGGGCCGTATGCTGGGGGCGAGGCTGCCGCTGGTGCTGCGCTTGGAGTCAGAGCCGGTCCGGCCGGAGGCGCGGGGGCTTGGGTCGATGCTGCGACACTTGGGGCGGCTGCCGGCGGGGCTGCAGCGGTGGAGGCTTTCGTGACGGTCGGTGCGAATGCTGGTGCGAATGCCGGCGCAAGGCGCTCAGGCTGCGAGGGTGCCCCCGGGGGTGGAGCAGGGGCAATCGCGGGGGGACTTGGTGGTCCTGGCGACATCACCGGCGGCGCGGGCCGTGGTGCGAGGGATGCGGCGGGCACGATGGGTACGGCAGGGGCATAGGGCGACTGGGGCGAGAAAGCCTGCGCCACCGGGGAGCGCATCTCGGGGCCTTGAGTGCGGGCCCGTTCGGCCTCACGCGATGCGACAGGTGATGCCGCCACGCTCGCGGCAGCAAAAGGCCCCGGCACGGTCGGCTCGTCTAAGGCCAAGGTGGAGACGATCGTCGCTGGAAAATCGTCATGCGTCGAGTCCTCCTCCGATGCCTTGGTGCCGACCTTGCGAAAGATCAGCCAGCCCAGCAGGAACAGCAGGACCACACCCGCGATGAGGATGAATTTCAGATACTCGATGGCCGCCTGGCCAAGCAGCGCGAGCAGTCCAAGTTTCTTGGCCGCGATACCCGCCACCAGCGCGACCAGACTGAAGTCGGCGGCCTTGTCGGTGGCGGGATTGAAGTCGCCATACTTCTTGCCCTCGACATATTGCAGCGAGGCAAGGATCGCGTCCGCCGCCCCCTTCTGTGCCGCCAGGTCCTTCAGGTCGGTGACGAGATTAAGCTTGAAGTAGCCATCGCGGCCGAGCGCATAGGTGTTGTAGTTGACGCCCTGCTCGGCGCTGCCGCTGGAGTTCTTGTCGCGCGCGACAACAGCCCACACGAGCCGGTGCGCCTGCGCGTCATAGCGCGGCTTCTCGGCCCATCCCAGCACCTCGATCTCGGGGAACCCGAGTTGGCGCCGCTCGGCATCGCCGCGCTCGGTGCTCTCGCTGACGCTCTTTAGGAGGTCGTCAGCATTCCAGTCGCGGGCGTCATCGTCGCGAATATAGCCCGACTTCTCGAACTGGACGGCCATCATCCAGTTCTCATCGTGGCCCGGGAAGATGACACCCACCAGGTGGGCATCAGGCGCGTTGCCCATCGCCTTGAGCAGTCGCGCGGCGGCCGGCACCGGCACGAACGTGTAATCCTGGGGCAGTTGCAGGACCGCCTCATCGACGAGCTTGACCTCGCTCGGCCCCAGGACCTGCGACGATTGCGCATCGCGCATGGCCGCGGTGAATTCGGATCGGATGGCATCCGACTGGGCCCAGCCGCCACCAGGGCAAAGCGCCCCAAGCAGCACGATGACGCCCAGCCATTGCTTGCACATAATCTCTTTGCCGCGTGGACCAGGCTCGATGTTAATGTCGGAAACCCCGGGCTGCAACCGCGTTCCCGACGGCGCTTTCCGCACTCGCCTCCAGGCCATCAAGGCACATGGCGGCGCTCGACTTCCCTGAGAAGCGCATCGAACTGTTTCGACAGGCTGCTGCGCAGGACCTGCGTCCCGAGCAGCGGAGGGATGAAGCGGTCGCTTTCGATGAGTGCACGAAACTCGAGCCGGGTCTGGCGGGAGTCGACGGCCTCGATCAGGTAGACCGCGCGATACTGGCGGCCGCTACCCGCGATCCGCTCGATGTCAATGCGCACGAGAGGATGCTCGGTGACGCGCAGATCGACGACAAAATCGAGCGGCAACAGGCTCCAGCCGAGCGCGCCCTTTTGTTCGACCACGAGACTATGATCGGCGCTTGCGTCGGGGCCCTCGATGACGCGCGATGAACTCATGCCCGGCACGAAGCGTGCGATGTGATCATAGTCGGTCAGGACCTGCCATACCTCCTCGGGTCGCGCGGCGAGTAGCGCCTCGGCCTTCACATTGAAGACCTCACCCTCCCGCTCGAGCTCGAAGGAGCCGGGTTCCGACGGCGGCGCGGCCAGCGCCGCGACTGCCCATCCCATGAGGGCGACCAGTGCCCATCCCGCGGGCATACCGGCGGCCCTGCCCCTGCGCGCGCTCGCAGCGGTGGGCCTCATGCAGGCGCGGCTAGGCCAGCTGCGGCGCGAGCCAGCGCTCCAGTTCAGGGCGTTCGACATCCCTGCGCCGCGCCTGATCCAGAAGCTGGTCCTCGCCGATCTTGCCGACGGCAAAGTAACGCGCCTCGGGATTCGCGAAATAGAACCCGCTGACCGACGACGCGGGCAACATGGCAAAGCCTTCGGTGACACTCATGCCGATGTCCCCTGCGCCCAGCAGCTCGAACAGGCCCGGCTTGACGGTGTGGTCCGGACAGGCCGGATAACCTGGCGCAGGACGGATGCCCCGATACTTCTCGGCGACGAGCTCGTCAGGCGAGAGCGATTCATCGGCCGCATAACCCCACAGGTCGCGGCGCACGCGTTCGTGCAGCAGTTCAGTGAAGGCCTCGGCAAGCCGGTCGGCAATGGCCTTGAGCATGATCGAGGAATAGTCGTCGTGCTCGGCTTCGAACTGGGCGGCGCGTTTTTCCACGCCCAGGCCGGTGGTGACGGCGAAGGCGCCCAGATAGTCGGCGACGCCCGATGCGCGCGGCGCGATGTAGTCGGCCAGTGCCCGGTTCGGGGTGCCTGCGGGCTTTTCGGTCTGCTGGCGCAGGCCATACCAGCGCAAGGCCACGTCACGCCGCGACTCATCCGTGTAGAGCAGGATGTCCTCGTCGTCGACCGTGTTCGCCGGGTAGAACGCGACGATGGCGTTGGCGGTCAGCCAGCGGTTGGCGAGCACCTTCTTGAGCATCATCTGTCCGTCACTGAACACGCGGCGCGCCGATTCGCCCACCACCGGATCATTCAGGATCCCTGGATGTGCGCCATGCAGATCCCAGGTCTGGAAGAAGGGCCCCCAGTCGATATACCCTGCGATCTGGGCCAGGTCAAAATTGCGGAAGATGCGTCGGCCGATGAACTTGGGCTTGGGGGGGGTGGCAGCGCTCCAGTCCAGGGCAAGTCGATTCGCGCGGGCCCGAGCGAGCGGCAGTAGCGGCTGGGACCGCTTGCTCGCATGCAGTTCGCGCAGGTTCGCGTACTCGGCCTTGATGTCCTCGAGGTACTTCTCGCGGGTCCCCTGGGACAGCAGGTTCTGTGCGACGCTCACCGAGCGGCTGGCGTCACTGACGTGGATCACGGGCCCCTCATAGTTCGGCGCGATCTTGACCGCGGTATGGGCGCGCGAGGTCGTCGCCCCACCGATCAAGAGCGGGATCTTGAGCATGCGGAAATGGGCATCACGCTGCATCTCTTTGGCCACGTGCGCCATCTCCTCGAGCGAGGGCGTGATCAGCCCCGACAGACCGATGATGTCGGCGCCCTCCGCCTTCGCCTTGGCGAGAATCTCGGAGCACGGCACCATCACGCCCATGTTCACGACCTCGAAGTTGTTGCATTGCAGAACCACAGTGACGATGTTCTTGCCGATGTCGTGAACGTCCCCCTTCACCGTGGCGATGACGATCTTGCCCTTGGGCTGGGCCTTCACCCCGGTGGCGCGCTCATCGCGCAGCTTCTCTTCCTCGATGTACGGGATGAGATGCGCGACGGCCTGCTTCATGACGCGTGCCGATTTGACCACCTGGGGCAGGAACATCTTGCCCGCGCCGAACAGGTCGCCGACGATGTTCATGCCGTCCATGAGCGGCCCCTCGATGACCTCGATGGGCCGCTCTGCGCCGCGCCGCGCCTCCTCGGTGTCCTCGACGATCCATTGCGTGATGCCGTGCACCAGCGCATGCGCCAAGCGGCGCGCCACCGGTTCCTCGCGCCAGGCGAGATTCTGTTCTTCCTTGCGATCGCTCGCCTTCAATGTGTTGGCGAACTCGATCATGCGCTCGGTCGCGTCCGGTCTGCGGTTCAGGACCACGTCCTCGACACGCTCGCGCAGCGTCGGATCGAGGTCGTCATAGACCCCGATCATCCCTGCATTGACGATGCCCATCGTCAGCCCGGCGCGGATCGCGTGGTACAGAAAGACGGTGTGGATCGCCTCGCGGGCCGGGTCGTTGCCGCGAAACGAGAAGGACACGTTCGAGACACCGCCCGACACGCGCGCGCCCGGCAGATGCGAGCGGATCCAGCGGGTCGCCTCGATGAAATCGACCGCGTAGTTGTTGTGCTCCTCGATGCCGGTGGCGATGGCGAAGATGTTCGGGTCGAAGATGATGTCTTCCGGCTGCATCCCGACCTGGGTCGTCAGGATCCGGTAGGCGCGCTCGCAGATCTGCGTCTTGCGCGCGAACGTGTCGGCCTGACCCTGTTCGTCGAACGCCATGACCACCACGGCAGCCCCATAGCGCCGGCAGAGCGTCGCCTGCCGGATGAATTCGGCCTCGCCCTCCTTCATGGAGATCGAGTTCACGATCGATTTACCCTGCACGCACTGCAGTCCCGCCTCGATGACACTCCACTTCGAGCTGTCGATCATGATCGGTACGCGCGCGATATCGGGTTCCGAGGCGATCAGATTCAGAAAGCGCGCCATGGCGGCTGCCGAATCGAGCATCGCCTCGTCCATGTTGATGTCGATGATCTGCGCGCCGTTTTCGACCTGCTGGCGGGCCACCGCGAGCGCCTCGTCGTACTGCTCATTGAGAATGAGGCGCGCGAACGCCTTCGAGCCCGTCACGTTGGTCCGCTCGCCCACGTTGACGAACAGCGAGTTGTCGTCGATGTTGAAGGCCTCGAGTCCCGACAGCCGGGTCGCCGGGTGCAGCACCGGCGGCACACGCGGCGCGGCGGCCTCGAGGGTCCGCGCAATCGCCCCGATGTGGCTTGGCGTCGTGCCGCAGCAGCCCCCGGCGATGTTCACGAAACCTGCGGCGGCAAACTCGGTGAGCAGCCCCGAGGTGATCTCGGGCGTCTCATCAAAGCCCGTGTCGCTCATCGGATTGGGCAGCCCGGCGTTGGGATAGACGCTCACGAAGCACTCGGCAAGCCGGGAGAGCTCCTCGATGTAAGGTCGCATGAGCGCCGCGCCCAGTGCACAGTTCAGACCGACCGAGAGGGGCCGTGCGTGGCGCACCGAATTCCAGAATGCCTCGACCGTCTGTCCCGACAGGATCCGGCCGGACGCGTCTGTGACCGTGCCCGAGATCATGACCGGCAGGCGCCGCCCGGACTCCTCGAAATACTGGTCGATGGCAAACAGCGCCGCCTTGGCATTGAGCGTGTCGAAGATCGTCTCGACCAGGAGCAGATCAACGCCACCGGCGACCAGCCCGCGCACCTGCTCCAGGTAGGACGCCCGCAGCGTGTCGAAGGTCACGTTGCGCGCCCCCGGATCGTTGACGTCGGGAGAGATGGAGGCGGTCTTGGGCGTGGGTCCGAGGGCTCCCGCCGCAAAGCGCGGCTTCTCGGTCGTGCTGAATTTCAGGCACGCCGCCTTGGCGAGGCGCGCCGAGGCGAGATTCATCTCGTAGGCGAGGCCCTCGAGATGGTAGTCGGCCTGCGCGACTGCGGTCGCACCAAAGGTATTGGTCTCGATCAGATCGGCACCGGCGGCGAGGTAGTCCTCGTGGATCGCGCGGATCACATCCGGCCGGGTGAGGCTTAGCAGTTCGTTGTTGCCCTTGAGGAACACCTCCTTGCCAGCCACCGTGAAGCCCGCAAGGCGCTCGCCACGGTAATCCTCNNTGAGCAACTGCCTCAGTTGGGCTTCGATGTCGCCGGACACGCCAGATCGACTTTCCAAGATGACGGGCTCCAAAAAAAAACCTGCCGGCGAAAAGCGGGCAGGTTGTCCCTCGCTTTAGCCGTATTTATCAAGCGCCCGCAAGCTGATCTCTCAAATCGGCGCCAACCCATTCATTATACGTGAGTCCGCAGCGGAGTGCAGCGGGCGGGGGCTCGCGCGCCCGTACCGGGACCCGGTGTCAGTGAAGGGTCAGGGGCTGCTGCATGAATGCATCGAACTGCGATAGAAACTCGTCGACTTCCTCAATCGATGGCGCCTGGGCGATGAGTTCGGCCACGCCGCGGCGAAATCCCTCGGCCAGCGGCCCGGCGAGAAAGATCTCGCGCTTGGCGTGCTTGTCCATGATTTCGAAGCCGCCCGCCTGCGCAACCCCTAAGGCTCCAAACTCGACCACGCAGTAGTTCGGGCTGTTGTAAATCATGTTCATCGCGATCTCCTTCTCTCCATGGCGTTGTTACGTAAGGGGAGATGGGGCGGATTCGGAAAATTTCAAGCCAATGTGGCTTGACCCTACCGACAGTCTGGGCACTGGAGGCGGACATCCCAGGGGGCTGCCGAGAGCAGCCGGCACAGGTTCGGAACATGCTCTGGCTCGATGAGCGCGATGACCATGTGGTCTGGGGCGGCTGCGCGCAGGATGCGCGCGAGCGTCACCCGCAGGGTCAGATTGCCGATGCAGCACGGGCAACCCGGCGCCAGCCGATGCACCGGAAGGCCCAGGAGGAGATCGGACTCCGCGCTGCCATCGGTGGGCGCACCTTCGAGGACCAACACCACGGCCGCCTGCCCGGGCAGGCCGCGAACCAGGCTCGAGAGCGCCGCCCCGCGCGCGGGACCCGGGCGGCCCGAGACGAAGTGGACCTGGGTCTTGCGAGTCTCTGACGAAGCGGACATGGGGGCCTTGGTGTCGCGCGCCCGGACGGCAGACTGCGCCTTGCTTACTTGCGGCCCGCCTTGTTCAACTCAATACCCAGCTGCTTCAATTTCCGGTAGAGGTGGGTGCGCTCGAGGCCTGTCTTCTCGGCGACCCGGGTCATCGACCCATTTTCCTGGGACAGGTGGTACTCGAAATAGGCGCGCTCGAAGGCATCGCGCGCCTCGCGCAGGGGCAGATCGAGCGGCATCTCGCTGCGCAAGAGCGTCCCGGACGGGTGATCCGAACCGGGTCCCGAGCCGCCCAGGCCCAGGTTGCCGTTGCCGCCCTCGCCCTTGTCTGAATGGTCCAGCGGAAACGTCGACAGGGCGGGCTTGCTCGCGACCGCGCGCAAGAGGCCCACGCCACGCTCGAGGCCTTTCTGCACGGCCCGCAAGAGCTTCTGCAGGGCGATCGGCTTCTCGAGGAAATCGATGGCGCCGATCCGGGTCGCCTCGACGGCCGTATCGATGGTGGCGTGGCCGGACATCATGATGACGGGCATGGTCAGGGCGCCCACCGACGCCCACTCCTTGAGCAGGGTCACGCCATCCGTGTCGGGCATCCAGATATCCAGGAGAACCAGGTCCGGGGCGTCGCTTTGCCGGAACAGCCGGGCCTGCGCAGCATTTTCTGCGAGGTGTACGACGTGACCTTCGTCGCCAAGGATCTCCGACAGGAGCTCCCGGATCCCGATTTCGTCATCGACTACAAGAATGTTTGCCATCGACTACCCTTAGCTCCTTCGTCCCGCCCAAAACGCGCATTGTGCATGACTCGACGCGGATTGCACATGACAATCGTCACGCGACAGCCAATTGGCGCCCCGCGAGCTTCGTGAACAGGAGCGAGACGGAGGCCCCCCCCTCATCCCGGTTCCGCAAGTCAATCCTCGCCTCATGCTCGTCGGCAATCTTCTTGACGACCGCCAGGCCCAGTCCGGTACCCCGCGACTTGGTCGTGACATAGGGCTCGAAGGCGCGGGCCAAAATTCTAGCCGGAAACCCACTGCCATTGTCGCTCACCGTCAATCGCACCATCGCATCCCGGCCCGGCCGGGACGGACCACCCGCCCGACTGTCGACCCGCTCGGTCTGAAAAACGATCCGCGCGCGTGGTGTCTCGTACGTCGCATCCTGCGCATTTTGCACCAGATTATGGATCACCTGACGCAACCGCGTCGCATCGCCCAGGATGAGCGGCAGCTCAGGCTCGAGTTCCATGATCAGCTCGCCCTGAGTGTCGCCACCGCTGCCCGCACCGTAGAGCGCGAGAACCTCGCTGACCAGGGCGTTCAGATCGACCGCCGCCATGGCGGCGGGAGGAGCCCTTGCGAAGTCCCGGAAATCGTCCACCATCTGCTGCATCGCCGCGACCTGGTTGACGATCGTGGTGACGCCGCGCTCGAGGACCTCGGCATAGTGTTCGGGAAGCTTGCCCTGCAGCTTCATCTGCAGGCGCTCCGCGGACAGCTGGATCGGAGTGAGCGGATTCTTGATCTCGTGGGCGAGGCGCCGCGCCACCTCCCCCCAGGCGATCGAGCGCTGCGCAGAGATGACATCGCTCACGTCGTCGAATACGACCAGATAGCCCACGGCGTCACCGACCGGGCAGCGCGACCCACGCGCGAGGAGCGTCAAGGGATCCCCAGTGCCGTTGGCCTCACCCTGGGCGTTCGCGCCCGAACCCTCGAGGGCCAAGCCGCCCGCGCCGCGGCTGAGTTCGATCTGCTTTTGCCAGTCGGGCCCGACCGCGGCCTGCTCGTCGAAGGCGCGCTCGATCATCTCGCTGAGCTTGCCAAGCCCCAAGGCGGTGCCGAGGGGTTGCCCGAGCCGGTCGGCCAGCGAGGTGCCCAGGATACGCTCGGCCCCATGATTGGCGGTCACCAGGCGGAACTGTTCATCGAACACGAGCACCCCGGCCGAGAGGTGCGAAAGAATGCTCTCCAGGTAGGTCTTGGCGTTCTCGAGCTGCGCGCGGTTGCGTTCGACCACGGCGCGCGCCTCGCCCAGCTGCCGGGTCATGACATTGAAGGACTGCGTGAGCGTGCCGAGTTCGTCGCGCGTCTTGATCTCAGGCATCGGCGAGTAGTCACCTCCCGCGACCGCCTTGGTGCCCTCGGCGAGCAGCAGGAGCGGCGCCGTCAACCAGGTCGCGAGCAGGAAAGCCACCGCCAGCGCCGCGAACACCGACAACAGCAGGGCCAGCGTGAGCGTGACGGTATACATGCCACGCAAGGCCGTGCGCGACAGCGAGAGCTCGCGGTAGTCCTGCACGCCGTTCTGCGCCTCGTCGAGATTGGCGGCCACGGCGCTCGGCACGTTCTGGAGCAGCTGCAGATACAGGGGATCGGACTGGAACAGGGAGAGGTCAGAACTGGGTATGGGGACAATGACCCTCATCTGCAGGCCGCCACGGGCCGCCTCCGTATCGCGCTGCGGGCTCTCAACGCGTGAGTAGCTGCGGGTCAGCTTGAGCTGGCGCAGCACGTCTGCGGAGGGCATCTCGGGGACGAGCGTGTCGAGCGAGCCGCCGCCCGCGCTGGCCACGACGCGGCTCGAGTTGAAGATGAGCGCCTCCTGCACGCCGCTCTGATCGCGCAACCGGTTCAGCTGTTTGGCCAGTTCGCTGTCACTGGCATCAGCGAGCGACAGCGACATGTTGCGCGCCTTGGCGTTCAGATCCGAGAGCATCGAATCGAGCATGGTCCGCCCGAGCGTGAGGCCGGCATCGAGGGCCCGGTCGACGCGCACGTCGAACCAGGACTCGATGCTGCGCGACAGGAACTGGACCGACACGAGGTAGATGACCACGCCCGGCACGAGCCCCATCAGCGCAAACGACAGCGCAAAGCGCGCCATCATCCGCGCACCGAACACCCCGGCCCTAAAGCGCTTGCCAAGCCGCCACACCTGGATGCCCACGAGCAGCACCATGGTCAGCGCGATGGTTGCGTTCGCGCCCAGAAGGAATGGATAGGCCTTCTCGAAAAGGGGCGTGTTGCTGGACGCCGAAGCGAGGAGGAACAGGAGCACGCCGCCGATCGCCCCGGTGACGATCAGGGTGTAACGCAGCGTCCGGGTGCGCCAGAACGGCCGCTGGCTGCGGCGCAGGATCATCGCGTCACCTCGAAGCTAAAGCGCTTCCAGTCCGACTCGAGCACCCACTCGCGGCTCGTGAAGGCGTTGAGCTGAAACGGCTTGGGCAGCTGGCTGGTGTCGAAATGCATGCGCAGTGCCGCGATATAGGTCTCGCCCGGCTTGATCGAATTGCGATCGAGCACCTTCCAGTCCCGCAGCCTCATGAGAAATCCCATGGCATCGTTGAGGGTCGCGAAATTCACGTGCAGACTGCCCGTCGAGATCCGGTACTCATGGGTGAGCGGCTGATACGACAGGCGGTACGTGAGATGGGCGGCCACGCTTTTTTCGTCGAACCAGTACCAGCGCGGCCGGGTCAGCTCGAATTCGACCTCGAAGTACAGAGGCAGGAGCGCGTGCTCGAGGGCCTCCTCGAGATTGGGCTTCAGCACAAATTCGAACTGCGCGTTGACCGCCCAGCCGTCCTCGAATGGATCCAGGCTGACCTGCACGACTTCGATCTTGTCCGGGGGGAGGGCCCGTACCGGAACCACCATCAAGAGGGCCGGGAGCAACGCAATAATCTGGATCAGCCGTCGGCAGTTCGTGAGGGAAAGGAGGATCATCAGGCGATTTTGTCGAACGACCCGAAAAACAAGCCATCATGATCAGTTGCGGGGCCACTGGAGGGCAGCAACTGCCCCGGTGAGGGTTGCGGCGCCGCGTCTGGGTGGCGCCCGGCGAAGTCCCGCGCAAGGATATGCCCTTCTTCAGGGAAGATGGAACACGTCACGATCAGCAATTTACCACCCGGTGCCAGGACCCGCCATAAACCGTCCAGAATGTGTTGTTGCTGGCGCGACAACCCAGCGATGTCGGTGGCGCGTCGCAACCAGCGGATGTCTGGATGGCGGCGCACGATCCCGGACGCGGTACAGGGCAGGTCCGCGAGGATGCGGTCAAACGGCACGCCGTCCCACCACGTCTCGGGCCGCGCCGCATGCCCTGTCACGAGAGTTGAGCGCAGCCCGAGCCGCCCGAGGTTCTCGGCCACGCGCCTTAGCCGCAGGGCGTCGACATCCAGAGCGGTCATCTGCACGTCAGCGCGCTCAAGGATGTGGCAGGTCTTGCCGCCCGGGGCTGCGCAGGCATCGAGGATGCGCTCGCCAGCTCGCGCGCCCAGCAGCCCGGCAGCCCGCTGGGCGGCTTCGTCTTGAACCGAGACGATCCCCTCGTGGAAGCCCGGTATGGCCGCAACCGGGACCGGATGGTCAAGGCGCACCGCATCGGGCCCGATCTGCCCCCCACCAAGGCCAGCCGCCACGAGCCGATCCAGATAGGCTGCCACGGTGCTGCGCCGACAGTTCACGCGCAACGTCAAGGGTGGCGCCTCCTGGCCGGTCGCGAGGATGGCGCTCCAGTTTTCGGGATAGGCGGCCCGTACGCGCGCCACCCACCAGGACGGGTAGTTCATCTCGACCGCACGCGCCGCGGGCGCAGCCGCCCGGGCGCGCTCGGGGTCGCGCAGGAATGCGCGCAGCACGGCGTTCACGAAACTCGGGGCGCGTTGCAGTTCGGTGCAGGCCTTGGCCGCAGCCACGGCCTGGTCGACCACGGTAAAGGGCGCATAGCGCAGGCGCGCGCCGCATCCGCTCGGACCGGGCTCATCCAAGAGCGTCAGCGCCACCACCAGCAATTCACCCAAAAGGGGCGGGCTTGGCGCGCGTCGGGCAAACGCTCCGAGGAGCGCGTCGGCCCGCCCCCGGTTGCGCATCGTCCCGTAGCACAGATCCTGCACTGCGGCGCGCATACTCGGCTCGTCCCCCGGTCCGAGGTGCGCCTTGAGCGCCTCGGGCAGCGCCTGGCCCCTGCGCACGGCACGACACACGCGTGCCGCATCCAGAAGGACGCGGCCGAGCGAGTCAGGCGCCAAGCCGGCATGGGGTTCTGACATCGGCCTTTCTCCACCTATTGTTATTCTGCGGCGCTGTCTGGGCAAGCCCGGTGTCAGGGCCCGGTGTCAGGGCCTGAGCCCTGTCGCCCGCTGAACGTGCCGTCCTCTCTCGAGTGGTGCGCGGCACTCAGAACTCAGGAGAGGACGGCACCGGTCTCGAATGAGAAACCCTTCAGGAACGCGCTCGCTGAAAGCCGCACTGCGCCAGGCTTTTGGATCTCACTGATCTCGAGCACACCGCTGCCGCAGGCGACGGCCAGTGTTCCGTGGTCCGTCGACAGAACTGTGCCCGGGCTCGCCAAGCCGCCGCCCGGGCACGCGCTGGCCCGCCAGATCTTCAGCACCGTGCCGCGATACTCGGTGAACGTGCCCGGCTGGGGGTTGAAGGCACGCACCTGGCGCGCCAGATCAGCCGCCGGACGGGTGAAATCCAGCCGCCCCTCCTGGCGGGTGATTTTGGTCGCGTAAGTCACGCCTGCATCGGGCTGCGGGTTGCCCGGCAGCGGGCCGGCACCCAGGCGGCTTAGCGCAGCCAGGATCAGCCGGCTGCCGATCGCGGCGAGACGCTCCTGCAATTCGCCAGCGGTTTCTTCGGGGCCGATCGGCGTGGGCTCTTGCAGCAGCATTGGACCGGTGTCGAGGCCAGCAGCCATGCGCATGATCGTGATGCCGGTGGTGGCATCCCCCGCTTCGATCGCCCGCTGGATCGGCGCCGCCCCGCGCCAGCGCGGCAGGAGACTCGCGTGGATGTTCAGGCAGCCCAGGTGCGGGATCTCGAGCACCGAGGGGGGCAGGATCAGTCCATATGCGGCCACGACCATGACATCGTGGGGGCTGGTCCGCAGCACCTGCTGGGCCGCGCGGGCCTCTTCGGGATACCGGCCGTCCGGGCGCAGGCTCGCCGGCTGTAGCACGGGAATTCCGTTAGCGAGCGCATACTCCTTGACCGGCGATGGCGCCAAGCGCATCCCCCGCCCCGAAGGGCGGTCCGGCTGGGTCAGCACCAGGCGGACCTCGTGTCCCCCCGCATGAATGGCCTCAAGGGCGCACCGCGCAAACCAGGGTGTTCCGGCAAAAATGATGTTCAAGCCAGGCTGCCCGGGACTCGATGGATGGGGAGAAGTGGCCTGCGCCCGGCCGGACGCGGCCCTCGGTCAACGGGCGGGGTGGGGCGGCTAGGCGCTCTCGCGCTCGAGCTTGCGCATCTTGCTCTTGATGCGTGATTGCTTGAGCTGCGACAGGTAGTCGACGAACACCCGGCCGGTGAGATGATCCATCTCGTGCTGGATGCACACCGCAAGCAGGCCGTCGGCTTCGCATTCGAAGGTCGCGCCGTTGACATCCAGGGCCTGAACACGAATCCGCTGCGGACGCTCAAGGTAATCATAGATGCCCGGCACCGACAGGCAGCCCTCCTCGGCCAGCTTCGTTTCCGGGCTCGCCTCGACGATCTTGGGGTTGATGAACACCCGCAGGTCATCGTGCGTCTCGGAGATGTCGATGACGATGATCTGCTCATGCACATCGACCTGGGTGGCAGCGAGGCCGACACCGGGAGCCTCGTACATGGTCTCAGCCATGTCGAGGACGAGCTTGCGCACCCGCTCGTCGACGACGGCGACCGGCTTGGCGACTTTTTTGAGTCGCGGGTCCGGGTAATGCAGGATGGGGAGTAACGCCATAACAACAGTCGCGCTGTACGAAAAAGGTGGGCTTGGCCGATAATTATTGCAGCATCAACGAATTACATGCAGAATTTCAAGCGATTCCGAAACTCCAGGGGCCACTGGAATGACCACGCTGAATACAAAAAAGTTTAGCACAGCCGCCCTCGCTGCCGTAGTGGGGATGTTGGGGCTGATGCTGCTCGGACAAGGGGAGCTCGCGTTTGCGCAAGACGCGTCAAAGCCGGTGCGCAACAGCGCCAAGGCGATGGCGGCCGATCCGTCTGGCGTGTTCACCGACAATGCGCCTGACCAGCACGTCGTGGTCAAGGGAGACACGCTGTGGGGGATAGCGGGCAAGTACCTGAAAAAGCCGTGGCGCTGGCCGGAAGTCTGGCAGATGAATCGCGCACAGATCAAGAACCCCCACTGGATCTACCCCGGCCAGGTGATCATCCTGGACAAGCTGCATGGCACCATGCACCTGTCGGACGCAGGCGGAACCGTGATCCTCGAGCCCACCATCCGCGTGGAACAGGGCAATGCGGCGATCCCGAGCATTCCCCAGAACATCATCGAGCCCTGGCTGCGTCAGACCCTGGTGGTCGAGGAAAACGAACTCAAGAGCGCTCCGCGCATCGTTGCCGCCAAGGGCGATCGCCTCGTGCTTGCCCGGGGCGATTCGGCCTATGTCAGTGGGATCACTGACAAGAACGTCAAGAACTACCAGATCTTCCGGCCGGGAACGGCGCTAAAGGACCCGGATACGGGCAACATCCTGGGCTATCAGGCAGACTATCTCGGCAGCGGGCAGGTCGTTCGCGAGGGCGATCCGGCGACCGTCCTCATCACCGCGTTCGCCGAGGAAATCACGGTGGGTGACCGGCTGATCGAGGCCCCGCCGGCGCGCCTGATCAACTATGCCCCGCACCCGCCCGAAACTCCGATCAAGGGGAAGATCATTGACACCTATAGTGAAATAGGTCTCGCCGGACGGGGCATGATCGTCTCTCTGAATCGCGGCTCGGGAGATGGCTTGGACATCGGGACCATCCTGGCCGTGGAGAAGGCCGGTAACAAGATTACTGACACCACGAACGGCAGTGCCCAGGAAATCACATTGCCCAACGAGCGCAACGGGCTGGTCTTCGTCTTCCGGCTCTTTGATCATATCTCCTACGCCCTGGTGCTCAACGCCGAGTTTGGCGTGGAGGCGGGGGACTCGTTCTCGCAACCTTGAGCCTGGCTGAGCCGACGCCCGCCGGGTGAGTACGGCCGACGCCGGGGAAATCGAAGCGTGGTTGCGCCTGACTGCCTGTGCGGGCGCAACCCCCGCAGCGGTTCGCACCCTTCTGGGTGGACTGGGTCCTCCGGAACAGATCTTTGCGGCGCCGGCGCGCGAACTGGCGCGCCTCGTCGGACCAGACCTGGCCCGGGCGCTGCGCGCCCCGGTTTCTCCGGCGTTCGTTGAGCGCTTCGAGGCGATTGTTGCCTGGGCCCAGGCGAGCGACCAGCATTTTGTCGCGCTCGGGGACCCCGATTACCCTTCCAGCCTGCTGGAGACGCCCGATCCTCCACTTGTTCTCTACATCTGGGGCGAGCCCCGACGCCTCGTGGCCCCGCTTCTCGGCATCCTGTTGAGCCGCCAGGCGACCGGGGAGGGATTGCGCAACGCGAGCGAGTTCGCACGGGCCCTGGCACTGCGCAAGATCGAACTCATGTGGGAGGAGACGACGCTTCGGTCCTTTC
Source organism: Burkholderiales bacterium (assembly GCA_003136595.1). Taxonomy (GTDB): domain Bacteria; phylum Pseudomonadota; class Gammaproteobacteria; order Burkholderiales; family Burkholderiaceae_D; genus BOG-994. The sequence goes on along the minus strand of PLEY01000065.1, from coordinate 19,070 downwards.
CGACGCTCGCCCTTGCAGCCGGTGCGCGGGCGCTCGCGGTCGCCGGATCCGGCTCTCCCCTGCCTGCCTTTGGGGCCGGTGCCAATAGAGCGCGTGCAACGCTCGTATCAGAGCATGCCCCGGGTGCCGGACCCGAGCGGGTGCGCCCACGGCGAGCGAACCGCCTGTTCGCGGGACTGTGCCGCGCCATCCTCGTCGTCCAGGGGGCTCGTCACTCCGAAATCTTCGAGACCGCGCGGGCGGCCGGCCAGTGGGGACGCGACATCTTCGCCGTCCCCGGGTCGATCCACTCGCCCTTGTCGAAAGCCGGGCATCAATTGATTAAAGATGGCGCGAAACTGGTCGAATCATCAGTTGATATCTTCAGCGAACTGGCCGGCTTTGCGCGCGGGGAATGAGTCCCGCGGCCAAGGCGCGGCAAGATTGGAAATCCGACTTGGCTAACTCTAGGCCTTGAACTAGTGTGCAAGGCACGGTACAGTTAGAAAACACGGCCGCCCCTTTATGTTTGACGTTCTCGTCTACCTCTACGAAAACTACTTTCGGCCTGATGCCTGTCCCGATGCGGACACGTTGGCTCGCAAACTCTCAGCCGCCGGGTTTGAGGGCGAAGAGATCAATGACGCACTCTCCTGGCTTTCCGGCCTTGCGTCGGTCACCCAGACAACGATCCCGATGGTCTACGGTGATCGAGCCTCGTTTCGCGTATTTGCTGACCTCGAGTACGAGCGGCTGGGTTCTGAAAGCATCGGGTTCTTGTGCTTTTTGGATTCGGCCGGAGTGTTAAGCCCGGTTCTGCGGGAAATCGTTGTCGAGCGGGCGCTTGCGACCGATGAAACCCCGGTGCCGCTCGACAAGCTGAAGATCATCGTGCTCATGGTCCTGTGGAGCCAAGGCGAGGAACCGGACGCACTCATCCTGGAGGAATTGCTCGAGGACGGGGACGCTCCAGCGATCCACTAGGCGGTGCCGGGGCGCGGCACTGTGCCCTGTTCCTGCGCCCCGTTCTTGCGCCGCGTTCCTGTACCCTAATCCCGCATTCATTCCCGCGCTCCATTCTGGCCCTTAGACCCGATCGGGTCGCCTTTTATCCCAAACTTGCAACAGCGCAAGCTGGCCCAATGTAGTGATTGCGTTGCGCTTTCGACCCGAGGCATGTGGCGCCTCGCGATGAATGGGCTTGCGCGCGTCGGCCGGAGCGCGCTTGCACGCCGCGAAACGTTGCGCGTATGATTGCCGGCCAGATCGCACGGGACCCGGCATGAGTCTGCCCCATCCCGCCCTCCACGGATCCAACTAGCCACCCGACGACGCCATCGTGAAGTCACTGATCATTGCCGAAAAGCCGTCGGTGGCCAACGACATAGCCCGCGCCCTCGGGGGCTTTGCGAAGCATGATGACTATTTCGAGTCGGATGACTACGTGCTGTCCTCGGCGGTCGGCCACCTCGTGGAAATCGCCGCGCCTGAGGAATACGAGGTCAAGCGGGGCAAGTGGAGCTTTGCGAATCTGCCCGTCATCCCGCCCCACTTCGACCTGAATCCCATCCCGAAGTCGGAGAGCCGGCTCAAGCTGCTCACGAAACTCATCAAGCGCAAGGACGTGGACCTCCTCATCAATGCCTGCGACGCGGGTCGCGAGGGTGAACTCATCTTCCGCCTGATCGCACAGTATGCGAAGGCCAAGCAGCCGATCAAGCGACTCTGGCTGCAATCGATGACCCCCAACGCGATCCGTGACGGCTTCACCGGGCTGCGCAGCGACCGCGAGATGCTACCGCTCGCGGATGCGGCGCGCTGCCGCTCGGAGGCTGATTGGCTCGTCGGCATCAACGGCACCCGCGCGNNTGGCTGGTGGGCATCAACGGCACGCGGGCGATGACCGCTTTCAACAGCAAGGGCGGCGGGTTTTTCCTGACGACGGTCGGGCGGGTTCAGACGCCCACCCTGTCGATCGTGGTCGAGCGCGAGGAGAAGATCAAGAAGTTCGTCGCGCGAAACTACTGGGAGGTCCGGGCTGATTTCGTGGTCGCCGCGGGCGTCTACGAAGGCCGCTGGTTCGATCCTGGATTCAAGCGCGATGAGGACCTCGAGCGCCGTGAGAGCCGCCTGTGGGGTCCGGCAGCCGCCGATTCGATCGTCGCGGCATGCCGCGGCAAACACGGCCGGGTGTCTGAAGAGGCGAAACCCTCGAGTTCGGCCGCGCCGGGACTCTTCGATCTGACGAGCCTGCAGCGCGAGGCCAACGGCCGCTTCGGCTTTTCCGCGAAGAACACCCTCGGTCTCGCTCAGGCCCTGTATGAGCGCCACAAGGTCCTGACGTATCCCCGCACCGATTCACGCCACCTCCCCGAGGATTACATCGCCACGGTCAAGAAGACCATCGAGACGCTCGGGGAGGCCAACAATTATCAGGTGGCCTCGGCACTGATCCGCAAGAACCAGTGGGTGAAGCCGAACAAGCGCATCTTCGATAACACGAAGATCTCGGACCACTTTGCCATCATCCCCACGCTCGAGGCTCCGAAGAACCTCTCTGAGCCCGAGGCCAAGCTCTACGATCTGGTGGTCAGGCGCTTTCTGGCGGTCTTCTTTCCGCCCGCCGAGTACCTCGTGACGACCCGCATCACGGAAGTCGCAGGGCATCATTTCAAGACAGAAGGCAAAGTGCTGGTCAACCCGGGCTGGCTGCAGGTCTACGGCAAGGAGGCGCAGGACGAGGACGCCAATCTGGTCATCGTCGCGCCTGACGAAAAGCCTCTGACCGACAAGATCGAAGCCGTCGCGCTCACGACCAAGCCGCCACCGCGCTACAACGAAGCCACACTGCTCTCGGCCATGGAAGGTGCCGGCAAGCTCGTCGAGGACGACGAACTGCGCGAGGCGATGGCCGGGCGGGGACTGGGCACGCCGGCGACCCGGGCTGCCATCATCGAGGGGCTCCTCGCTGAGAAGTATCTGATCCGCGAGGGCCGCGAGTTGATCCCGACCGCCAAGGCCTTCCAGCTGGCCACCCTGCTGCGCGGTCTGGACGTCGCCGAACTGACCGCTCCCGAACTGACCGGCGAATGGGAATACAAGCTCGCCCAGATGGAGCGTGGCAAGATGTCGCGCGATGAATTCATGCGCGAGATCGCGCAGATGACCCAGCGCATCGTCAAGCACGCGAAGGAATACGACAGCGACACGGTGCCCGGAGACTATGCGACCCTGGTCACCCCGTGTCCGAACTGCGGGTCCGTGGTGCGCGAGAACTACCGGCGTTTCGCCTGCGAGAAATGCAGCTTCTCCATCACGAAGATCCCGGGCGGGCGCCAGTTCGAGATTCCCGAGGTCGAAGAGCTCCTGCAGCGTCGCGAGCTCGGGCCGTTGCAGGGTTTTCGGAGCAAGCTCGGCCGGCCGTTCGCTGCGATCCTGAAAATCGTGCCCGACACGGAGAACCACAACTTCAAGCTCGAGTTCGACTTCGGTCAGCAGCGTGACGAGGATGGCGGCGGAGAACCGGTCGATTTCACGGGTCAGGAGATGCTGGGCGCGTGCCCAAAATGCGCGGGTGCGGTCTATGAGCTTGGCCTGTCCTATGTCTGCGAGAACAGCGTTGCGCAACCGAAGACCTGTGATTTTCGCTCGGGCAAGATCATTCTCCAGCAGGAAATTGCCCGCGAGCAGATGCACAAACTCCTTGCGACCGGACGCACGGACCTGTTGCCCGGATTCAAGTCCTCAAGGACTGGTCGCTTCTTCAAGGCTTATCTCGTTAAGGGGCCGCAGGGCAAGATCGCCTTCGAATTCGAGCCCCGCAAGGCTGCCGCCAAAGAGGGCAAGAAATCCGAGAAGACCTCCGACACGACACCCGATACCGGTGCCCTCGCCGTCACTGGAGCGGCCGGTGCCCAGACGGCTGCCCAGTCGACACCCAAGACGGTGAGCAAGACGAGCTCCAAGTCCGCTTCAAAGACGGCCGGGAAGACCGCGACCGCGGCCCAGAAAACCAAGACCGGAACGAGCACGGCTGCGAAACAATCCGCAGGCAGCGCGACACGCAAGACGCCCGCCAAAACTGCATCGAAGACCGCCCCGAAGACGAGCGCCCGCGCGGCGGCCAAGCGCGCTGCGCGCAAGGCGGCCTAGAGCCAGCGCGCATCGTTGCGGAACCCGGGCAGAGTCGCCCGGCGCTCCCCGTTTGGACAAGTCCCCTGGATTCCTGCATGATCCCGGTCGAACTCGGGCGACCGGGCCCGACAGGTCCCCGGCGCCGCCCAGAACAGAGCATCGATCAACAAACCGCCGGTCAGGGCGGGACACGGGGGACACATGAAGCGGCTTACCAGTTTGGGCGTCTTGATCGCAGCAGGCTGCACCCTGTTCGTGTCCGGGGGACTGGCGCACGCCCAGAGCGGCGAGATCCGCATCGCCCACGTCTACAGCAAGACCGGCCCGCTGGAGGCCTACGGCAAGCAGACGCAGACCGGCCTTATGCTCGGGCTCGACTACGCGACCAACGGCACGATGGTGGTGGCGGGCAAGAAGCTGGTCGTGATCGAAAAGGACGACCAGGGCAAGCCAGACGTCGGCAAGTCGCAGCTGGCCGCAGCCTACGCCGACGACAAGGCCGACATTGCCGTGGGCCCCACGTCCTCGGGCGTGGCGCTCGCCATGCTGCCGGTCGCCGAAGAATACAAAAAGATCCTCCTGGTCGAACCGGCGGTGGCGGATTCGATCACGGGCGAGAAGTGGAATCGCTATATTTTCCGCACCGGACGCAACTCCTCGCAGGATGCGATCGCCAACGCGGTCGCGCTCGACAAGGAGGGCACCGTGATCGCCACGCTCGCCCAGGACTACGCCTTCGGGCGTGATGGCGTCAAAGCCTTCAAGGGGGCGCTCCACAAGGCCCGGGTGGTGCACGAAGAGTATCTGCCGCCGGCGACCACTGATTTCACGGCCGGGGCGCAGCGCCTCTTTGACTCCCTGAAGGATCTGCCTGGACGCAAGGTGATCTTCATCATCTGGGCGGGCGCGGGGAATCCCTTCAAGATCGCCGACCTCGATCCGAAGCGCTATGGCATCGAGATCGCGACCGGCGGCAACATCCTCGAGGCGATGCGTGCGTACCGGAATTTCCCGGGCATGGAGGGTGCGACCTATTACTACTTCGGTATTCCGAAGAACCCTGCCAACACCTGGCTCGTCAGTGAACATTACAAGCGCTTTCACACCCCTCCCGACTTCTTCACCGCCGGGGGGATGGCAGCGGGCATCGCGCTCGTCGAGGCCTTGAAGAAGACCAATGGCGATGCGCGCTCGGAGCCCCTCATCGCGGCGCTCGAGGGCCTGTCATTCGAATCGCCCAAGGGCCGGATGACGTTTCGCAAGGAAGACCACCAGGCGATGCAGTCCATGTACCACTTTCGCATCAAGGTCGATCCCGCCTTTGAGTGGGGCGTGCCGGAGTTGGTCCACGAGATCACGCCCGACGAGATGACGGTGCCGATCCAGAACAAGCGCTAGCGCCCGGTGTCCGCTCGCTGCGCGCGTCGATAGCCGAGGCACCATGAGCGTCTCGCTCGAGACCCGCGCACTGAGCGTGCGTTTCGGCGGCCACGTCGCGGTGGACGCCGTGTCGTGTGCCTTTCATACCGGCACGCTGACGACGATTGTCGGGCCGAACGGCGCGGGCAAGACGACCTACTTCAACCTCATCTCGGGACAATTGCGCGCCTCTGAGGGCAAGGTGCTGCTCCATGGCGAGGACCTCTCCGGTCTGGCGGCGGCCCCGCGCACGCGCCGCGGGCTCGGGCGCGCCTTCCAGCTCACCAACCTGTTTCCCGAACTGAGCGTCGAGGAGAACGTGCGTCTGGCGGTGCAGGCACATAGCGGCATGGGCTTGAACCTCTGGAGCGTCTGGTCGAGCCACACCGCGCTGTTGAGACGGGCCCTGGAAATTCTTGAGGCGGTGGCGCTGGCTGGGAAGCGCAGGCTCCTCGCCCGCGAGCTTGCCCATGGGGATCAGCGCAAGCTGGAGGTGGCCCTCCTCATGGCCCTTGAGCCCGACGTCTTCATGTTCGATGAGCCCACCGCGGGAATGAGCGCCGATGAAGTGCCGGTGATCCTGGACCTGATCCGCCGCCTCAAGGCGCGAGCCGACAAGACCATTCTCCTTGTCGAGCACAAGATGGACGTGGTGCGCGAACTCTCCGATCGGGTCGTGGTGCTGCACAACGGCAGGCTGGTCGCAGACGGGGCGCCGGCAGCCGTGATGGCCTCCGATACCGTGCGCGAAGCCTATCTGGGTGCCGCCGCGGGCGGGTCCCGGGCATGACGGCCACCCCTTTGCTGAGGCTGACCGCGGTGCACACGCACATCGGCGCGTATCACATCCTGCATGGGGTTGATCTGGACGTGCCCGAGGGTCAGGTGACCATGTTGCTCGGCCGCAATGGCGCCGGCAAGACCACGACCTTGCGCAGCATCATGGGGCTGTGGACCGTATCGGCCGGCCGCATCGAGTTCGCCGGGCGCGATATCTCCGGCGCGGCCACGCCCCTGCTTGCCCGGCTCGGCATCGCCTACGTCCCGGAAAACATGGGCATCTTTGGTGATCTCACCGTCGCCGAAAACATGACGCTCGCGGCGCGTCATGCGCGTGACGTGGACGCTCTCGACCGTGCCCGACTCGAGTGGATCTTCGGGCTATTCCCCGCCCTGAAAAAGTTCTGGCACTACCCGGCGGGTCTGCTGTCGGGCGGTCAGAAGCAGATGCTCTCGGTGGCCCGCGCCCTGATCGAGCCGCGCCGGCTCATCCTGGTCGATGAGCCCAGCAAGGGTCTGGCTCCGGCGATCGTCAACAACATGATTCGCGCGTTCCAGGAACTCAAGGACGGCTCCACCACGCTCCTCCTCGTCGAGCAGAACGTAGCGTTCGCGCGCGAGCTTGGCGATGGCGTCGCGGTGATGGATGACGGGCGCATTGTGCACCAGGCCAGCATGGCGTCCTTCGCCGGCGATGCGGCGCTCCAGGATCGGCTGCTCGGCCTGTCGATGGCCGGCTCGGCGGGGACCCCACCGTGAACGCCTCCACCGGGGCGGCCGACAGGGAGGCCGCGGCGCTGCCGGCCCAGCGCCTCGATGTCGCACCGCTTCTGGTCATCCCCGTGGTTGCGCTTCTGGCCGCGCCCTGGATCGGGTCGGTGTCGAGCTGGCTGACCCTGACCGTTGCCGGACTCGCGATGGGCATGATCATCTTCATCGCGGCATCGGGGCTCACGCTCATCTTCGGACTCATGGATGTGCTGAACTTCGGCCACGGCGTGTTCATATCGTTGGGCGGGTTCGTCGCCGCCGCGGTCCTCGCGCCCTTGCAAAGCTGGAGCGGTGCGCCAAGCGTGCTGCTCAACATAGCAGCTCTCGTGCCCGCCATCGGAGCCGGCATGCTGGCCGCAGGCGCACTCGGTGTCGTGTTCGAGAGGCTCCTGATCCGGCCGGTCTACGGACAGCACTTAAAGCAGATCCTGATCACCATGGGTGGCATGGTGATCGGCCAGGAACTGATCAAGCTCGTCTGGGGTCCCGATCAGCTGCCGCTCGAGCCACCCCTGGCGCTCCGCGGCGCGGTGCTGCTTGGAGACGCCGCGATCGAGAAGTATCGCCTCTTCGCTCTCGTGGTCGGCCTGGGCGTGTTCGCCGCCCTCTTCGCAACCCTGCACCGCACCAAGCTCGGTCTGCTGGTGCGCGCCGGCGTCCAGGATCGCGAGATGGTCGAAAGCCTGGGCTACGCCATCCGGCGGCTGTTCGTCGGGGTGTTCGTCGCCGGATCGGCATTGGGCGGCCTGGGGGGTGTTCTCTGGGGGCTTTACCAGCAGAATGTCTCGGCCCAGATGGGAGCGCAGCTCAATGTCCTCATCTTCATCGTCATCATCATCGGCGGGCTCGGCTCGACCACCGGTTCGTTCATCGGAGCGCTGCTCGTCGGACTGGTCGCGAACTACACCGGGTTTCTGGTGCCGAAGCTCGCGCTGTTCTCAAATATCCTGCTGATGCTCGTCATTCTGATGTGGCGTCCGCGCGGGCTCTATCCTGTTGCCAGGCGATGACGCTTAACATCCTGTCGGGGGACCCTCCCAGAAGCCGCCTGCTCACCGCCCTGCTCGCAGCGACGGTCTTGGGGCTCGCCTTTGCGCCCTTTATTTTCCCGGGGGCGCGCGCGCTCGACGTGGCCGCCAAGATCTGCGTTTTCATCGTGCTGGCTGCAAGCTATGACCTGCTCTTGGGTTATACCGGCATCGTGTCGTTCGCCCATACGATGTTTTTCGGCATCGGGGCCTATGGGGTCGCGATCGCCCTCAGTGCACAGGGCCCTCACTGGCTGGCACTCGGGCTTGGCATCCTCCTCGCGCTCGGGGTCGCCCTCGTCACGGCCTTTCTGATCGGTCTGTTCTCGCTGCGCGTGCGCGCCCTGTTCTACGCCATGATCACCCTCGCTGTCGCCCAGGCGTTCCAGACACTCGCCTCGCAGCTCTCCGATCTGACCGGCGGCGAGGACGGACTGTCCTTCTCCGTCCCGGCGCTCCTTGCGCCGGGCACAAGCTTCCTCGATGCACCCCTTCTGGGCGTCGAGTTCAACGGCCGGCTGCTGTGCTATTACCTCATATTCCTCTGCGCGATGCTGCTCTTCCTGGTCCTGCTGCGCGTGGTCAATTCACCCTTCGGCAGGGTCCTTCAGGCAATCCGCGAAAACGACTTCCGCGCCGAGGCACTCGGCTACCGGACGGTGGTCTATCGGACCGTCTCGAATGTCGTGGCAGCGGGCTTCGCGACCCTGGCGGGTGCGCTTTTGGCCGTGTGGCTGCGCTATAACGGTCCCGATACCTCACTGTCGTTCGAGATCATGGTCGATCTGCTTCTCATGGTGGTAATCGGCGGCATGGGGACCCTGTACGGCGCCATGGTCGGCGCGACCCTCTTCACACTCGCCCAGGCCTATCTTCAGGACCTCATGAAGCTGGCGGCGGGCCTCTTCGGCCAGGGTCCGGTCACGGGCGGTCCCTTGGGTGCCCTCCTTGCACCCGAACGCTGGCTGCTCTGGCTGGGCGTGCTGTTCGTGCTCTCGGTGTACTACTTCCCGCAGGGCATCGTCGGGCGGCTGCAGAAAGACGGCGCTAAGCGGGTAAAGGGGTGAATCCGATCGGCCTTTGGCCACGTAATAGATTGTGGCTTGACCGCTGTATTTCTCCAAAGGTGTCCCTTAGCCCGACTGGTTCAGTCCAGCCGGGCTTTTTCTTGTCGACGCCGCGCTCACCGGGACCGTCAACGGCTTCGGCTCGCTCGTGCCGATCTGGCGGATCACGCCCACGATGCGCTCGCGAAACCACTGGTGTACCGGGTTCAGGTGGGTGCGTTCGTGCCAGGCCATCGACAGCTTCAGCTTGCCGGCCGCGACGGGCAGAGGATAGTGCTTGAGCACCGGCGCCTCGCGCGTGGCGAGATATTGTGGAAAGACTGCGACGAAATCGCTGGTCTCAAGGATGCGTGTTGCCACGAGCGCACTGGGCACCGAGGCGATCACTTTGCGCTCGCGTCCGATCTCCTGAAGGGCCTGGTCGACGTCGCCGGAGAACTCACCGCCCAGGGGCGACATGAAGACATGCTCGAAGTTGCAGAAGTCGTCGAGCGACATGAGGGGCGCCGAAAAGGGGTGGTCGCGGCGCATCACGCACACGTAATCGTCCTGCGAGACCTCGCGAATGCGCAGATCGTCCGGAAACAGTCCTGCGAGGCCGATCACCATGTCGAGCTGGCCGGTTGCAAGCTGGCGTTCGATCTCTGGCTTGGAGAGCCGCATGACCGGCATGGCGGCGATCCGGATGTTTGGCGCGATCCGATGAAACTCGGCCAGGTAGGGCGCGATGATGTAGTGCACCGAGTCGGTCGCCGCATACAGAATCGTCGCCTCGGACGTGGCGGGATCGAAACGCTGAGGATGAACGATCGCGCGCAGTCCCGCCATGAGTTCTGAGAGCAGCGGCTCAAGCTCGAGTGCACGCGGTGTCGGCGTCATGCCGCGCGAACCAGGGATCAAGAGCGGATCATCGAACATCTGCCGCAGGCGCGCCAACTGCGCCGACAGGGCCGGCTGGGTCGTGTGCAGCCGGGTCGCTGCACGCGTCACGTTTCGCTCGGCGAGCAAGGCCTCGAGCGTTTGCAGCAAGTTCAGATCGAGTCTCTTTGCCATATGGGATCGAATATGGTCCTGGCAGCCTGTATCCACAGACAGTATAGCGCCGATCCCCGGCGCACCCCGCCGTGCGCGCGGCTAGATGCCGACCTGGCCCGACTCGAGATCGAGAAGGTATCGCTTGGCGGCGAGCCCTCCGGCGTAACCCGTCAAAGACCCATCGCCACCGACCACCCTGTGACAGGGCACGATGATCGAGACCGGGTTGCGCGCGTTGGCCGCGCCGACCGCGCGGGCCGCACCGGGCTTGCCTACGCGCTCGGCCAGATCTCCATAAGTCTGGGTCGTGCCGTACGGTATGGTGCACAAGGCCGACCAGACGGTGCACTGAAACATCGTCCCCTCCAGATCAAGATCGACGGCAAACACGACCCGCTCGCCTGCGAAATAGCGCGCCAGCTGGTCGGCGGTTTGGGCAAAGTCCTGGTCTGCGCGGATCCAGTGTGGCCGGACCGCGCGGGCATGCGGACCGGATTGCAGAAAGAGGCCAGACAGGCCTCGGTCCGAGCGCGTGACGAGCAGCATCCCGAGAGGGCTCGCGATCTCCCCATAGCGCACGCCGTTCATGCGGCGGGTAGCGCCGCAAGGCGCCACAGATGCACGGCCGCGTAGGCGCGCCAGGGCATCCAGGCGGCTGAACGGGCGAGCAACGCGCGTTCCGCAGGCAGGCCGGCGGTGCCCTCCAGGCGCGCGAGCGCGCGCCGTAGCCCTAAGTCGCCGGCGGGAAATGCGTCGGCCTGACCGAAGCCGCGCATGGCGATGTACTGGGCGGTCCACTCGCCGATGCCGGGCAGCGTGATCAGGCGTTTCACCACCTCTTCAAGAGAGGCCTCGGACTGCGCCGCGAGCCCCCCTGCGGCGGCAAAGCGCGCGAGCGCAAGGACGGTTGCGGCGCGTGCGCGCGGCATGCCGAGCGCGGCGATATCGTCAACCGAGGTTTGCGCGATCTCCGGGGCGCTGGGTGCGAGCCACGCAAGGCCGGGCACCGGGGAGCCAGATGCGGCGCCAAACCTCTCGGCCAGTCGGCCTGACAAGGTGGTCGCCGCCGCGACGCTGACCTGCTGGCCGAGCACCGCCCGGCAGGCCAGCTCGAAAGGATCCCAGCAACCCAGCACCCGCAGCCCGGGCATGCCCTCGACCAGGGGCAGGAACGCCGGATCCGCCCTGAGGTGCGCCTCGATCCGCAGGGGCTCGGCATCGAGGTCGAAAAACCGGCGCAGCCGCAGGCCAAGCGTCTCACCGACGGGCTCGAGTGCGGGAGCCATCCGCACCCGCAGAAAGGTCTCTTCCGGGGTCTGGTGCACGCAAATCCAGCCCGCCAGGACGCGTCCGTCGAACGGCACGCGTACGGTACGCCAGTAGGCCTGCCCACGCACACATTCCACGCCTGGTGTGGCGCGCACCGCGAGAAAGGACAGTGCGGCACGCCAGGCGAAAGGCCGTTGAAAGGGCAGGCGCAGCGTCAGTCCGGGATCGCTGTCTGCGTCGCCTGCGTTGGCCTCCTCCACGCTTGCCCGAGGCAGCGTCCTGGAGGGAGCGCGCCGCGGCGAGCCTGCAGGTCGGGATACGCCAACCACGCCGGCTCCGTGGTCTTAGAGCATGGCCCCGAAGGCAGCGCCGACCGCGGTGGTCGCAGCCATCGCCAGGGCGCCCCAGGTCAGAACCCGGGTGGCCCCAGTCAGGATCGATGCACCACCGGCGCGCGCGGCGAGGGCGCCCAAGGCCGCGAGAAACAGGAGCGAGACGGCTGCGACCGCGGGAATCTGCTGGCGTTCGGGGATCGCAAGCGCGGTCACGAGCGGGACCAGTCCGCCCAACGAGAAGCTGATCGCTGACGTCACCGCCGCCTGCAGCGGCCGCGCCGAGAGCGCGTCCGAGATGCCGATCTCGTCGCGCGCGTGCGCGCCGAGCGCATCGTGCGCCATGAGTTGCGCGGCGACTTTCTCGGCCAGATCCGGGTCGATGCCCCGGCGGATATAGATTCCGGTCAGCTCCTTGCGCTCGCTGTCGAAATCGCTCGCCAGCGCAAGCCGCTCGACTTCGAGATCGGCGCGCTCGGTGTCGGCCTGCGAACTCACCGAGACGTACTCGCCCGCACCCATGGAGAGCGCTCCCGCGACCAGACCGGCGACGCCGGCGACGAACACGCCGGTCTCGCCGGAATGGGCCGCAGCCACGCCGAGGACGAGGCTCGCCACGGAGAGCACACCGTCGTTGGCCCCCAGCACGCCGGCCCTCAGCCATCCGGAGCGCTGGGTCCGGTGCACGTGGGGGTGGGCATGGGAGTGGGGGTGCGAGTGCGCCGCAACCGGCGCGTCTGGATTCATTGCGACTCCTCTTTCTACAGCGCGGATTCGTCTAGGCGATGCAAACTGCCTAGCGAGCCGGCTATGGTACCAGTTGCGAGGGGAAACAGCCTTCTCGGGCGAGCCGCGCGCGATAATGACCCCGGCGAGACGGTTACATTGCAAAAGGAGGGGCATGGGACCTGCAAACCCTTTGGACAAAAGCGATCCGATGAAGGACGAATTCCTGCTGGACGATTCCCTGGTGTTTCTGAATCATGGTTCCTTTGGAGCCTGCCCGCGAGCGGTCTTCGAGTGCCTGCAGGGCTGGCAGCGACGCATGGAGGCCAATCCGGTCGAGTTTCTTGGCCGGCGTTCGGCTGACCTGTTGCGTGCCGCGCGGGGCGGCCTTGCTGCCTATCTGGGGGCCGAGGAGGCCGATCTCGTCTATGTGCCGAACGCCACGACGGGATTCAACATCGTCGCGCGCTCCCTCGATCTGCGCGGTGGCGATGAGATCGTGACCAGCGATCACGAGTACGGCGCCTGCGATAACGCCTGGGCCTTTGCCGCGAACGCGGCCGGGGCGCGGGTGCGCACCGCCGTGGTCCCGCTACCCTTCATCGCCGAGGACTTTGTCGAGCGCATCTGGGCGGCGGTCACGCCGCGTACGCGCATCATCTCGGTGAGCCATATCACCTCGACCACCGCGCTCATTTTTCCGATCGCGGCGCTGTGCCGGCGCGCCCGGGCTGCCGGCATCCTGACCCTCATCGATGGCGCTCACGCGCCGGGTCAGGTCAAAGTTGACCTGAGCGCGCTCGATGCCGACTTCTACGTCGGCAACTGCCACAAGTGGCTGTGTGCCCCCAAGGGTGCGGGATTTTTGCATGCACGCCGCGAGCACCATGCGCGCCTGGACGCCCCGGTCATCAGCTGGGGTTACAGTCCCGCGGTGGCCGGCCACACCGACCTTGAGGCCTTCCTGGGCACGACGGTCCTCGAGCAGCGCATGCAGTGGCAGGGCACGCGCGACATCGCCGCCTATCTCACGGTGCCCGCGGCGATCGCGTTTCTCGAGCAGAATCGATGGGTCGAGCGGCAGGCGCGCTGTCACCAGCTCGCGCTCGCGTTCTCCGAGCGGATGAGCCGCGCCACCGGCCTGTCCCCGATCTGCCAGGCCAGCGACTTCGCCCAGATGGTCTCGGTCCCGCTGCCCGGCTCAGACGCGGCCGGTCTGAAAAGGAGGCTGTTCGACGAATTCCGCATCGAAGTGCCGATCACCGAGCACGGCGGGGCGCAGTTTGTGCGCGCCTCCGTGCAGGCCTACAACTCGGAGCAGGATCTCGATGCGCTGTACGAAGCGCTCGCGGCGATCTTCGGCTTCTAGGGCGCCAACCAGGACCGGATGTCGAGACGGTAGTGGTGGTCGATCGCTGGCACGCCATGTAATTCACAAGGCTCGGTGCTTTCGTGGACAAAGCCCAGGCGTCGCACCAGGCGGATCGAATCCAGATTGCGCGCATCGACGCTCGCCCGCACCGTCTTGATTCCATAGTCCCGGGCGAGGCGCGCAACCAGCCAGCGACAGGCCTCCTGGGCAAAGCCGTGACCCCAGGCCGAGGGGGCGAGCAGATAGCCGATCCAGGCCGAGTTGCCTGCCGACACCGTGGCCTGCAGGGTGCCGAGGTACCGGGCGCTGGAGCGCTCGCGCAGGGCCCAGTTCAGCCACGTATCGGTGGCCTGTCCCCCAGGTCCCAAGACCAGCCGGGCGAACTCGGCCAGCAGGGCGGCAGGCGTGGCGAAGCGCCGCATTTCGATGTAGCGATAGATGCGTGCATCGTCGAGCACGGCATGGAGCGCGTGCGCGTGTGCGGCGGTCAGGACCTCGATCAGGAGGCGGCTGGTTTGCCCGGGTGCGGGAACACCGGGGTCGACAACGGTCTTCATCGACACGCGACTGGCCTGGATGTGAACGGGACTTGGTTTGCGACACGAGCGCTTGCACGCACTCACCTGGCCGGGCGCCGGCGTCTTGCGATGGCGCACGGATTTTGCAGTAGACTCCCGCCCTGCAGCCTGCACTGCATTACTTGTGTTTGAGCACCTTTCTTGCTTACGAGTCTCCCATGCCTGAGAAATCCCGTCCAGCCATCCGTGTTCGCCGCTCGGCCATCCATGGACGCGGCGTCTACGCCGCGCGCCTGATCAAGAAGGGCGAGCGCATCGTCGAGTACAAGGGAGAGCGGATCAACTGGAAGGAAGCATTGCGCCGGCACCCCCACGACCCCGAGCAGCCAAACCACACGTTCTACTTCACCATCGGCGACGATTGCGTCATCGACGGTGGGGCCAAGGGCAATTCGGCGCGCTGGATCAATCATTCCTGCAAGCCCAATTGCGAAGCGGACATGGTCGAGGTGAAGGGCCGCATGCATGTCTTCATCGAGGCCCTGCGCGACATCAAGGTGGGTGAGGAGCTCAGCTACGACTATGGCCTCGAGATCGACGCCCCCTATACGGCCAAGCTCAAGCGCGAATTCGCCTGCTGGTGTGGCCACAAGGATTGCCGCGGCACGATGCTCGCGCCCAAGCGCAAGAAGAGCGCGCGCGCCTAGCCCGGGTGGGCCATCGCCGGACGGCGCGCGGACACAGGATCGTGGATGTCGGGCATCAGGTGCCAAACAGTGCTTTGAGCCTGGCTACGAGACGCGCCCAGAGCGAGGCAGCGGGCGGCGCCTCGTCTAGAACCGCGGGGGCGGGGGTCGCCGCTGCGTAGCGCTCGGCGAGGTGTGCGTTGAATGCCGAAAAGAAATCGGTCGCCATCTTCTGCGCGGCCATGTCCACCAGGCGCGAACCGATCTGGGCGATCTTGCCGCCCACCTGGGCGCTGGCCGAATAGACAAGGCGCGTCTCGCTCGCGCTGACCGCCTCAAGGCGCACCTGGGCCTCGCCCTTGCCGTGTCCGGCGGCGCCTCCCTGACCTTCGAAGTTGATGACGTAGGCGTTGGGCGGATCGATCTGCGAGAGGCGCATCTTCCCCTTGAACTTGGCTTTGACCGGACCAATTGCTGTGGTCAGGGCCACTTCGTACTCGTCCTGTGCGGTCGGGCTGATCGATTCACACCCGGGAATCGAGATCTTCAGGATCTCGATGTCATTCAAGGCCTGCCAGGCGATGGCCTGGGAGACCGGCAACAGCTGTTCGCTGGAGAGCTGCATACGGACCTCTAGTTGGGAAAATGCCTGGCGCGTGACACCGGACTGGCCAAGAGCCCGGCCAGTTCAGCCAGACTGTCGACGTTGTGGGCCGGCACGAACAGATCAACCCAGGGCAGCATGGCGCGTATGCCTGCGGCCCGCGGCTCGAACTGCTCGTAGCGCAGAAGGGGATTGAGCCATACCAGCCTGCGGCAGGACTTCGAAAGACGCTCCATCTCGAAGGCGAGCGCCGCCGTGGTGCCGTGTTCGAGGCCATCGGAGATCAGCACCACCGTCGCGTTCTGGGCCAGGACGCGCCGTGACCAGGCGTGATTGAATTCGTGCAGACTCGCCGAGATGCGCGTGCCTCCGGACCAGTCGGCGACCGCGTCGACGACGTGAGCGATGGCGATGTCTGCATCGCGCTGGCGCAACTGGCGCGATATCGGAGTGAGGCGCGTTCCGAAGACGAAGCTCTGCACCTTCAGGTCGCTGCTCGCGAGCGCATGGGCAAAGTGCAGCAGCATGCGCGAATACTTGCTCATCGAACCCGAGACGTCGGCGAGGACCACCAGGGGGGCGGGCCTGAGCCGCGGCTCGCGCCAGCGCGGCGCACCGCCCGGTGCGCGCGCCTCGGACCTGAGCGTGGCCCGCCAGTCGAGCGTGCCCGGGTGCGCTGCCGCCCGCGTACGGCGCGTTTTGAGCGACTCGAAAAAGCCCCCCAGCCGGGCCACCATACGCTTGGCTTCCTGCCACTCGGCGTTCGTCATCGTCTCGAAGTCCGCGCGGCGCAGGACCTCCCGGTCTGACCACGTCATCTCGGCATGAATCTCGAGCTCGTGGCGCGGCGGGGACTCGGGTGGGCGGCTCGTCGCGCCCGGAAAGAGCGCGTCGGCCAGTCTGCGATTCTCAGGCGGCGGTGGCAGCCCTCCCTGCGCCACGACCCGCGGCAACATCATGGCCATGACGCGGCCCAGCAGGTCCGGATCGCGCCAGAAGATGTGGAAGGCCTGATCGAAGAGCGCCACCTGTTCCGGGCGATCCACAAGGCACGCCGCGAGGGCCGCGCGCAGGTCATCCCGGCTTTCGAGTCCTGCCACCTGCAAGGCGCGCAGCGCAAGCTGGATGCGGTCCGTGCCAACCGGCAGGCCGGCCGCGCGCAGCACCCGGGCGAAATGCATCACGTTCTTGGCGAGCCGCCCGCCCCCAGCCAGAGTGCGGCCCCGGCCGGGCAGCGCAGCGCTTTCAGGCACGCGCCGCCTCGCGGATCTCTTCGAGCAGGCGCGCCGCCTCGGAACCCTGCATGCGGGCGATGTCGTCCTGGTACTTCAGCAGCACGCCCAGCGTGTTCTGGACTGTCTCGGGGTCGAGCTCAACAGCATCGAGTTCGAGAAGGGCGCGCGTCCACTCGATGGTCTCGGCGATGCCAGGCTGCTTGAACAGCTCCATCCCGCGCAATCGCTGGATGAATGCGACGATCTGGTGCGCGAGGCTTTCGGTCACGCCCGGCACGCGCCGCAGCAGGATCTCGTACTCGCGGTGCGCGTCGGGAAAGCCGACCCAGTGATACAGGCAGCGCCGCTTGACTGCGTCGTGAATCTCGCGGGTGCGGTTCGACGTCAGGAAGACGATCGGATTGTGCCGGGCCCGTATGGTCCCCAGTTCGGGGATCGTGATCTGGAAATCCGAGAGCACCTCGAGCAAGAAGGCCTCGAACGGCTCGTCAGCCCGATCGAGTTCGTCGATCAGGAGGACGGGTGCCTGTTCTGTGCGCGCGTCAATCGCGCGCAACAGCGCACGCGGAATCAGGAAGCGTTCACTGAAGAGCTCCGTGGCGAGCGCGTCGCGAGATAGCGTCTCATCGCGTTCAGCGAGCTTGATCTCGATCATCTGGCGCGCATAGTTCCATTCGTAGGCGGCGCCGGCCAGATCAAGGCCCTCATAACACTGCAACCGGATGAGCGGGCGCTCCAGCATGGCCGCCACGGTCTTGGCCACCTCAGTCTTGCCGGTACCAGGCTCCCCCTCGAGAAACAGCGGTCTTTCGAGCTTCAGCGCCAAAAAGAGCGCGGTGGCCAGCGACCGGTCCGCAAGATAGTCGTGGGCCTCCAGGGCGGCGATGGTCGCATCGACACTCGCGGGCAAATTCTTGGACAAATTCAGATCCCATCGTGAAGGTATGGATGGCGCCGAGCGGAGACCCAATACGAAACGCCGCAGCGGCTTGGCCGTGCGGCGTTTCGGCCAGACGACCGAGTTGCGTCAGCTCGCTGCAACCGCCCGCTGCGCAAGCACAGGAATCAGTGCCGCCCGGTAAGCGGCTGAGCCGTGCAGATCCGTGTTCAGGCCCTCTGAGGGGACAGTCACGCCGCCGCACGATTCAGGGGCCCACTTGGCAGCCAGACGATCCTCGAGAGCTTTGACGCGGAACACCCCGGCTCCAGCACCCGTCACGGCGACCCGCACGCCCGCCGGCCCCTTGCTGACGAACACCCCGACCAGGGAGAACCGCGATGCAGGCTGCTTGAACTTGACGTACTTGGCACGCTCGGGAACCGGAAACGAGACCGACGTGATGATCTCCCCTTCAGCCAGCGCGGTCTCGTAGAGACCCTTGAAGAAGTCATCGGCTGCAATGGTACGCCGATCGGTCTGGATCGTCGCGCCAAGCCCGAGCACCGCGCTCGGATAGCAGGCTGCGGGGTCGTTGTTGGCAAGGCTGCCGCCCAGGGTGCCCCGGTTTCGGACCTGGCGATCGCCGATGTTTGCGGCGAGCTCGGCCAGCGCCGGGATGGCCTTTCGGACTTCGGCCGACTCGGCAACGCTCGCGTGCGTGGTCATGGCACCGATGGTCAGATGGCCGCCGTCCACCTTGACACCTCTGAGGTCACCGATCTGACCGAGATCGACCAGGGCCGAGGGCGCAGCGAGGCCCAGCTTCATCGAGGGAAGGAGCGACTGCCCGCCGGCGATCAGCTTGGCCTCACCGGTGGCCAGCTTCGCGGCCTCCGCGACACTCTTGGGAGATTGATAGGCGAAAGATTCCAAGTGACTCTCCTTACTGGACGCAATGTAGACGCTTATTGGGATGCTTATTGGGATGCTTAATGGGATGCTTCGGGGGCCGGGTGGAGCGCGCTCCACACCGCGTGCGGGGTGGCCGGCATCGGCAGATCGCTGACGCCGATGGCGTCGCAGATCGCGTTGATGACGGCGGGCGGCGAACCGATCGCGCCCACCTCGCCGCAGCCCTTTGAGCCGAGCGGGTTGTGCGTGCACAGGGTGTTCTCGGTCGAGACGGTGATGTTGGGCACGTTGTCGGCGCGCGGCATGGTGTAGTCCATGAACGA
>PLEY01000019.1 GCA_003136595.1 Burkholderiales bacterium | reverse complement strand
GGCTCTAGCCTGCCATCTGACCAATCGGATCTTAGAGCGCCGCAGCCCACCGGGAAATGCAATGAGAACCCGCCCTCCTGTGCCGTCGATGTCGCTTGCCCAGCCGGCCGAGTTGCGCTTCTTTGGGGATGTCCGGGGGGCCTTGCTGACGGAGGGCACTGAGCGGTCTCTGGCCAGCGCGGTCGGCCCCCCGAGGCGTCGCGCGCGGCATGTCGTCCACTTTGATACGCCGCGCCGGGAGCTCGCCCGAGAGGGCCTCATGCTCTCGGTCAAGAGCCAAGCGGGATTGCATCGCCAGGTCCTCGAGCGCGTTCTCATCGCGGGGGGCGTTGCGGTGCCGCAGGGGCGCATCGAGTGGCCGCTCACGGGCGCCCATCCCAACAGCCGCCTTGTCATCTCGACACCTGAGGGCGCGCCGTTTGCGATCGATCCGGATGCGCTGCTACCGATCATGGAAGGCAGGCTGCGCCTGACCGACCAAATCGTGGAGTCCGCCGGCGGCGCACGCCTGCTGTTGCGCCTGCAGACGGGCTGGCTCACCTCAGTGAGCCTTTCAGGAGAAGTGCGGCGGCAGGCGGTCGAAGAACTCCTTCTCAGGATGCTCTCAGGCGATCCCCGGTTCCTGTTCGACTGGGCCCAGGCGCTCGCGGAGCGCGTAGCGGTGCGCCTTGTGGCCCATGGACCGGAATGGCGGGCGCTGCACGAAGCGGGAGCCCGTCAGGGCACGCCACCAAGGCGAGAAGACGCGGTGACACCCGTGCAAATCGGTCATGGGGGCCAAATTCCGGGACAGGGCGCGCCCTTGACGGTGCCCTTGAAGACTCCCTTGAAGGCGCTCGCAGCCGTGCCGCATCTGGCCCTGCACGCCCAGGCGGCCTGGGCCGGGGTGCTCGAAGCGGCTTTCGAGTTCCAAACTGGCAAGGGCAAGGGCTCGGGGGAGGACGAGGCGCTCCATCAGGCGCGGGTCCTGCTCAGACGGCTTGCGCTGCTGGCGGGGTGGCTTGGGCGCGCGCGCCGGGACCCTGCCTGCGTGGAGCTCGCGCGCGCCGTGCGCGGCTGCTATCAGCGCCTGGGTGGCGCACGCGACTGGAGCGTGTTTGGCGCGCGGCTGGCCGCACTCGAAAGCGGGGATGCGAAGCCAAGAGCAGCAGCGCTCTGGGTTGCAGCCGCCACGCGCCGGCGCGCGGCGGAGACCGATGCCGCGCGCGCAGCGCTTGCCGGCCCCGCCTTTCAGGCGCTGATGTTACATGTCGCTCTGCGTGCCGCCCAAGGCCTAGGCGAGCCTGTATCACCTGAAAGCGGGCGTAGTCTGGGTTGGCTCGTCACCCGGCTAAACCGGCGCATCGCACGCGGCGAAGTGCGGCTGCAGCATGCCTTGCCAGGCCTCGCATCCCACTCGGGCAAGTCGCGGCATCGTGCGCGCCAGGTTGCGCGGCAACTCCAGGACGAGGCCCGGTTGCTGCTCGAAGTGGCCAACGCGCGGCGGGTACGAGCGCGTGCGGCTGCATTGGCGCGTCTGCAGGAGGCGCTTGGCAGACAGAATGACTGGACCTGCGCAAGACGCCTCGCGCGGACACTGGAATGCCCCGACCTGGGTGCGCTCGAGGACTGGCTGCGCGCGCGGCAGCGCCACGCGCTCGCCACCGCTTGCCGCGCGGCAAATCGCTATCGGCGCCTGCCGCGCTACTCGAGCTGAACGGGCACCGCTGCGTCACCGCTCGGTCAGCGCTCCGTCAGCGCTCCCTAATCAGTACATCCCGGCCAGGCGCCCGTGCGCGGCCCCTTCCGCGCAGATCGGCTCTTGAGCAAACACGTCGCGCATTCCCCGGGGATTGCCGGCCGAAAGCACTGCTTCCGCAGGGCAAAGCCGACCTGCGATTGCTGCCGGATGACATCGGTCTTTCCGAAAAAAGTTCCCATTCCGTTTTGAGCCGCTATGTTCGCAACCAAACAGAGTTGATGGCTATTCCGGAGGCATTGTAGGGCACTTGATTTGCCTTCGGAGGTCCTGCTGAACCCACCCTGAAGTCAAGACGGGTATCGCCCGGGGACGCGCGCCAGAGCCCGCTCAAGCAAAGCGGGATCGGCTCGATGGTCCGCGCCTTAGTCATGGTTCGTGAAGCAGAGTTGCTCAAAAAAAGGATCGTCGTGATCAAGATCAAAGACGACAAGACCAACACCCAGACTTACGAGATGCCTGGAAAGTGTCCGTTTGGCGGTGACCGCGTGGGTGGCGCCTCCGGCGCCCCACCGACGCTCTCGCAATGGTACCCGGACCGCCTGAGAATTGAACTTCTCCACGAGAACGGACGCGGGGCCGATCCGCTCTACGGCACATTCGACTACGCGGAAGCCTTCGAGAAGATCGATTTCGCCGCGCTCAAGCAGGACATCAAGGCATTTCTGAACTCTTCGGTATCGTGGTGGCCCTCCGATTACGGCAACTACGGCCCCCAGATGGTCCGGATGGCCTGGCACGCGGCCGGTACCTATCGTATCGCCGATGGGCGCGGCGGGGCCGGCGAGGCGCTGCAGCGCTTCGCGCCGCTCAATAGCTGGTGGGATAACGGCAATATCGATAAGTCGCGCCGCCTGCTCTGGCCTCTCAAGCAGAAATACGGATCCGCGCTCTCCTGGGGAGACCTCATGATCCTGACGGGCAATTGTGCGCTCGAGATCATGGGGTTGCCGACCTATGGCTTCGGTGGCGGTCGGCGCGACGCATGGGAGGCCGACACCAGCACGTATTGGGGGGCCGAGGTCTGGGACCCAAAGCATGTCTCCTCCTTCGATGGCATGGTCAACCGCGACAAGCGCTGGCGCGGTCAGAACGGCGCAGCGGACTATGACCTTGAGAATCCACTGGCTGCGAGCCATCAGGCGTTGATCTACGTGAACCCGGAGGGCCCCTATGCAAACGGCGACCCGATGGGATCGGCGCGCGACATCCGCATCGCCTTCACGCGAATGGCGATGAACGACGAGGAAACGGTTGCGCTGATCGCCGGTGGTCACGCCTTTGGCAAGAGCCATGGCATGGTCGCCGCCCATCACGTCGGTCCTCCACCCGAGATTGCGCCGCTCGAGGCGATGGGCCTTGGCTGGCACAACCCCGAGGGGTCGGGCTTTGCTGAATATACGACGACGAACGGGATCGAAGGCAGCTGGACTCCCAATCCTACTCAATGGGACAACAGCTATCTGGAAAACCTCTTTAAGTTCGAGTGGCAGCAGACCAGGAGCCCAGCGGGCGCATTGCAGTGGACGCCAAGCGAGGCGGGTGCACCCAAGACTCCTGACGCACATGTTCCCGGCAAGATGAACCCGCTGATGATGATGACCAGCGACATCGCCCTGAAGACAGACCCCGCCTATCGCAAAATCTGCGAAAAGTTCGTGACCGATTTCGATGCGTTCACGCAAGCCTTTTCCAAGGCATGGTACAAATTGACCCATCGTGACATGGGTCCGCGGGAACGCTATCTCGGCCCGGAAACGAGGCTCGGAAATGACCTGCTGTGGCAGGACCCCATCCCGCCCCGCGAGCATGCCACGATCAAGCCGGCAGATGTAGCCGCACTGAAGCAGTCGATCATGGCGACGGGTATGTCGGCTTCCGACCTGGTCTTCACAGCTTTTTCGGCGGCCGCCACCTACCGCGACAGTGACAAGCGCGGTGGCGCGAACGGCGGGCGTCTCGCCCTTGCGCCGCAAAGAGATTGGGCGGTCAATGAGCGCGCCATGCCCGTGATCGCTGCATTGCGCGGCGTGATGGTGGCGTTCAACGAAAAGCGAACGGACGATATCCAGGTTTCCCTGGCTGACCTCATCGTGCTTGGTGGCTGCGCAGCGCTTGAGAAGGCGGCGTCAGACGCTGGTGTTCCAGTCTCGGTGCCGTTCACAGCGGGTCGCCGAGATGCGACGCAGGAGCTGACGGATATCGAGATGTTCGATTGGCTGAAGCCAGTAGCCGACGGTTTTCGCAATTACGTCGACGATCAGTTNNGCTCAGCACGTCTCACCGGAGGAGTTATTCCTCGACAAGGCGCAGTTGCTTGCCCTCACCGCACCTGAGTGGGTCGCGTTGGTCGGTGGCCTCAGGGCCATGGGTGCGAACTACGATGGATCGCCCAATGGCATTTTCACCGCTAGGGTCGGCGTGCTGACCGCCGACTTCTTCACTGTACTGACCAGCATGGACTATGA
>PLEY01000080.1:11800-12753 GCA_003136595.1 Burkholderiales bacterium | reverse complement strand
GGTGCGGCTGTGAATAACGCCTTTGGCAAACCGGTTACGTTCGCCGGCACGCTCCTCGCGGGCCAGCGCGCCGCTGCGATCATGAGCCTGATCCAGTCGGCGAAACTCAACGGGCACGATCCTTGCTTGTAACTCAAGGACATCCTCGCGCGCCTGCCGACTCAGAAGTATCGAGACATCGACGAACTTCTGCAGCATCGCTGGCAACTCGACCAGTAGCCCGGATCGCGTTTCCTCGGCGACAATATCGCCATGGAAAAGACCAATTGGACCGTGTACTCGCTGCGCATCGAGCTGCTCCACATCAAGCCATTCATCTGGCGCCGCGTATGGATACCCTCTGACACCGTCCTGCAGCGCCTACATAAGATCATCCAGGTCTGCATGGGCTGGGAAGATTACCACCTTCACGAGTTCCGGATCGGCGAACAAAGATACGCGGTTCCGAGCCCCGAGGACTTCGATAGAGACCTCAAAGACGAACGTGGTCAGCGATTGGACCGGCTACTGCTACCCGGTATCAGCGAATTCCTCTATCTCTACGACTTCGGTGACGGTTGGGAGCACCGTATCGTGGTCGAGGACCAGCAGGTTCCTCGAGGGCTATGGTCCTATCCCGTATGCGTTGCTGGGGAACGAGCCTGTCCGCCCGAGGACGTGGGTGGACCTCCTGGATACGACGACTTCGTGCGTGCCATGCGAGACCAGTATCCTCATCCTGACCCTCAAGCAGACGAAGACGACGATGCCTCAGAGGAAGACGCGCTCGCGGTGGGATGGATTGGCGGCTTCTACGATCCCGAAGGTTTCGATGCCAATGCCGTAAACATCAAGCTGGCAAAAATGCGGAAGCGATCCAAATAGGCCCCGCGTCAACCTGACCTCACCAGCCGGTTACCAAACGCTGCTACCCAGTAAGCGTCATTCTGAGGCCACCTAGAAATTTCGGGCTG
>PLEY01000080.1:0-11790 GCA_003136595.1 Burkholderiales bacterium | reverse complement strand
CTCAAGCCCGGAGCATCGAATGCACATATCAGCGGACATTGACTGTGATCGTCGCTGCCATGGCGGGACCATACGAAACATGTGCCCCATTGGCAAACTGTAGAGTCAAACGGTGTGGCCCAGGCGCCAGGCTCAATTCAGTCTCAGTCTGCCCTTTGCCAAAATGAAGATGTGTCGGATCGGCAGGTACGGCTTGGCCCGCTGGGATGGCTTCCGCGTCAATGAGCAGATGGTGATGCCCGGTATCGGCTGACATGTCTCCCGCGGGACGAACCTCCATGCCCGCCACGCCGAACTGAACCTTGAAAGGGCTGGTGACCGTGGCTCCGTCGGAAGGCTCCACAAAATAGACGCGTTTGGCAGAAGAGTCTGCGGCGAGGGCGCTACCGAACTCCAGGACCACCACAAGTAACAGCAAGGAAATTTTCATTATCTATCCGTAGGTGACATCCCCCGGGCGTATCGGGCGCCATGCTGGTGTGCTGCGACACCACACCGCTGCCGCCNNACCCCAATCCCGGTTTGTCGCGGACCCGTCGCGGTTCCGGGCAACCTGACCCGCCGACTCAAATCTGCGTCGCACCGGCAACCTTGCGAAGGTTCAGCCCAGGTAACCGTGAGAGTTGGCGCCCACATCTAAGCAACATACAACGAACGGGGCTCAGCAATATTCAAAAAACCAGCCGCTTCAAATGGACAATCTACGTTCTCGCCGAGAGCATCCGGGTATCAGACCCGCACGTCGACGCTGAACGGGACTTGACAGTCATCCCCTCATATACTATCTTACGATATGTTTTACAACCTATCGAAAGACAATATGAACTCGCATAGACATCACGGTGAATTCAGGCATCACATGCGCTATTTTGCGCGGCACGTATTCGAATTGTCCGGTCGGCATCATGCCCACCGTGGCGGTCGCCATCATCACGGCGGATTTGGCCACTTTGGTGATGACAACGGTGATGGACTGACCCGGGGACGCAAATTCACTTCCGATGACCTGCAGTTACTTCTGCTGGCCCTGCTCGCAGAAAAACCCGCCCACGGATATGAGCTGATCAAGTCCCTCGAGACCGTCTCAAACGGCTTTTATGTACCCAGTCCCGGGATGGTCTATCCCGCCCTGACCTATCTTGAAGAACTGGGCTACGTCAGCGTCCTGCAGTCGGGAAATCGGAAGTGTTACACGCTGGCCGAAGAGGGGCGCTCGTACCTGGCCACGAATCAGGAACGTGCTGACCTGATGCTTGGAAAGCTGCGCCAAATTGCTCGGAAAATGGACTCTGTGCGCCGCGCGTTCTCTGGCGAGGCGGGAGCACCGGGCGCCGACGCGAGCGCGGAAGCGCTGCCCGAATTGCTCGATGCCCGCCGGGCATTGAAGAGCGCACTTCACGGGCTCAGCGGGGCGGCTCCCGAAGAACAGCGCCGCGTGGCGGGCATCCTGGAGGCCGCAACCCGACAAATCCAGGGCGACCTGTAAGAGCCTGCGTGAGACAGCCCCATGACCTGGGGCCTGCCGCAACGCGGGAACGGTGAAAGAGCGGATGGCAAGCGGCAGTCATATCGGGAGTCCCGGGTCTTCCGGACCGGGCAACGCTGCTCAGTTCAGCGGCACGACCACTCGCACTCCTCCCCTTGTCTTTCGTCCCCCGCTCGCTTGCCGCTCCACCCGCTGCATCGCCCTCTTAACCCCCACACAACGGCCCTCGCCATGACGGCAACGCCCCCCGGGTTGAATGCGCAATTCATCCTCCACCTCGTGACTTGCTCGACATCAGAATTTCCAGGCCGACCTTGTCCGGGGGAGCAGGAGATAGTCCGAACACTCTAACGCGAGCCCAGGCGCCGGTCCGTCCGCCACGCGCCTCTTGGGTGTCGCTGAATGCCGCTTCTTTGCCAACTGATTGTGAGGTGCTTGCCGGCCCCCTGCTGACGCCCCATCGGTGGCATGCCCCTCGCAAGTGCGTGGGCCGACTCAGGGACCGACGATCAGGGGATGGTTATGAGGGCACGACTCTGAGGGGCCGAATCAGCGATCGCCCGCCGCCCGCGCCCGACCCGGTCCCGCCGCAATGACTCAGACCCTCTCCGTCAGAGCTGCTTGGCTGGTTCGGGCCACCGCCTGGGCGCGGTTCAGCACATCCAGTTTCTTGAAGACGCGCTGCAGGTGGTTCTTGACCGTGAAGACACTGATGTTCAGGATCATCCCGATCTCCTGGTTGGTCTTGCCCTTGCGCACCCATTCCATGATCTCCAACTCCCGCATCGACAGACCGAGGCTCTCACAGGGCTCGGGACTTCTCGGCATGAGCTTGAAGAGAGGCTCGACCCGGGGCCGCTGTTCGGGGAGATGCTGGATACGCCGCAGTGCTGTATCGAGGTAGGGGGCGAGCAATTCCACCATGTGGCGCTGGCGCTTCGGCTGCGCAAAGCCGGTCCGGCTAAAGCAGATATAGAGGCAGTCGTGGCGCCCACGCTCATCCTTGATGCCATGCACAATGGCAGCCTTCATGTCGCGAAGGGCCCGGCTCGGTGGGCAAGCCGCGATGCCATCCTCCAGGACCTTGAAGCCGTGCTCCATCTCGAGCATGAAGGAATTGCCGTTGAATTGGACCCATCCATTGAAGAGCTTGCGTACGAAGGCCGTCATCCCGGTGCCTGCGATACGTACGGTGCGTACGCCCGGAAGAGCCGACGTGACATCAAAGTGGACCAGGCCAAGCGAGAAGTCCCCCCAGGCCGCGATCAGGATGTCATGGGGGATGAAGGCCTGGATCTCCCCCTGCAGCCAGAGGAACAGATCGACGTGGCGCTGCACGCCGAGTGACTGCTGAATGATCCGCATGAGGGCAATGCGTTCGTCGTCCGTCAGTTCAAATGCGCTTTGCATGGACTCGTCCAACTAGAGAAATGCGCCCGAGGGCGAAAGAGGTCAAGCACTTCACGGTCCGTGCATGCAACCGTGGCAAACGAACACCGATCATGGCCATCACCTGCTCTGACCAACGAGGACTGCGAAGTTTCAAGGCCCGCACCAAAAACCTGTCGAACCCACACATCACCCGCGCTACAGTGGACTTCGACAAACATTCCAATGCGGGAGCCGGTACGCACTCGATCATTTCCTACCCCACCGTAAGACTTTCCCTGAGCACAAGTTCAGTTTCGCGCTCTATCTCACGCGAGTCGTGAAAAAAATGCGCTGATGAAAGACTGTCTGAGTGGCGCAACACAACTGTCAAAAAAAACCGGCCGCGCCCATGAAACCGGGTGAGACCCTCATCCCCACGCGGGCATGTTCGCTCACCCAAAATCCCGGGGTCAGCGCCTCTGTACAAGACAGTCCCGACGCCCCTATGAGGAAACCCCGAAGATTCGAACTCCAGGGATCGGGCTAGCCCTCGCCGACACTGCTGCGCCGAGAACTCCAACTGGTCTCAGGCCCTTGGACATTGAGCCTTTTCTCCGGGCGCGCCTTGGGCAATTGAACTCGACGTCCGACATGGTTCAGCCACCGGATACGCTCTGACCGGGTCGTGGCGAGGCCACCTACCCCTGCCAGTACGCTGTGCCACAGGATGAAGCCTGTACCGGCACGAGAAAGAAGCGCAGACCCACCAATTTGCGCGCAACACCCCCGAATGTTCGAGTCAAGTCCCGGTAGACAGCAAGAAATCACAGTATCCTTCTGGTCTAACCCATATCCAGCGAAAGGATGATCCGCCCGATGTCCACCAGATTTCATGGCCGATGCGGCCAACGGCGCCAACCCGGCCGATGACGATTCTTCAGTTCAGAAGGACACTCGTCGCGCGCCGCTGGACCATCCTCTTCACTGTTGCAGCGCTTTTTGTGGTTCTTGGGGCTGTCGTTCTGATGGTCCCCGCCTGCTATACCGCGGTCGCATCGGTCGTGGTGGGGGGCCGCCCCGACGACAGCTTGATCGGTGCGCTCAGTCAGGTTCCCGCTGGCTCGAACTATGTGGCCACCCAGGCTGACGTCATAGCGAGCCCAAGGGTCGCGCGCCGTGTAGCGAGCACTCTCAAACTCGACCAAGACCCCGATCTGGAGAGCCAATGGCGGCGCGAAACCGATGGTCGCGGTAACCGCATCGCGTGGCTGGGCGACCAACTGCTCGCCCAACTGAAGGTCCGGTTGGGCCGTGAGAGCAACGTGATCGAGATCCAGTTCAACGCCCGCGACCCGGTGCTCGCAGCCGATCTGGCAAACGCCTTTGCCCAAGCCTACCTTGATACCCATCTCGAACTGCAGGGGGAGCCAGCCCCGCTGCGCGCTCGCCTGTTCGATACGCGGGCCCGGCAATTGCGCGACGAGCTCCAACAGGCCGAGGGCAATTTGGCCCAGGCGGAAGCCGAGACAGCCGATCCGCGCGGCGGCGCGCCACTGGACTCCCCGGTGGCTGCGGCGCGCAACACCGTGCCTCGGCTCGCCCAACTCCAGGCTGAACTCGAGGCCCAGCGGCGGCATGTCGCCGCGATGTCAGCCCATGGGGACGATGTGAGCGCGCTAGAGAGGCAGGTCGAGGCCGCCCAGACGTCGCTGGATCTGTTGATGCTGACCGAGCGGCTCTCGCTTGCCACCCTCGAGGATCAGCCGGTGCGCTCCGATGCGGCGCTTCTGACTCCCGCCACTGAACCCGCCGAACCCACGTTCCCAAGGCTCAGAATGTATGGCGCACTGACGCTGGTGCTGGGGCTCATCGTGGGGGCAGCCCTCGCCTTGCTCGCCGAATTCTTCAACCCCATGGTCCACGGGCCCTCCGATATCACGCGCCGCATCGGGATTCCTGTCTTCGCGGTCGTGCCGCACAACAAACTGAACCGTCGGGTCCTCCCGCAGGTATCGCTGCCCGGTGAGCGCCGAGCGCAGCCCCGCAGTCCGGGCGCGCACTGATGTCGTCCACCGAGAGCCTGTTCCAACCCCGCGAGGCCTTGCTCAGGCAGCGCGACCGCTCGATTGGCGCGATCCTGGTGGACTCGGGCAGGCTCCAGCCCGAGGCGGCCGAGAAGATCCTGGCGCACCAGAAGGAGCGCGGCATCCGCTTTGGCGAGGCGGGGCTCGCGCTGGGTCTGATCAGCGAGGAGGACGTCCGCTATGCGCTCGCCAACCAGTTCGAATACACGTATCTACCTCCCGGGGAGGGACCGGTCACCTCCGAGGTGATCGCCGCCTATCAGCCCGGGCATCCCTGCGTGGAGGCCCTGAGGGCGCTCCGCAGCCAGCTCATGCTTCGCTGGCTCGACAGCACTGCCGAATTCAAGTCGCTCGCCCTGGTCAGCGCCGAAGACAGTGTCGGTCGCAGCTTCGTCACGGCCAACCTGGCCGTCGTATTCTCGCAGCTCGGGGAACGCACGCTCCTCATCGACGCCAACCTGCGCATGCCGCGGATGCATGAGCTGTTCAAGCTCGAAAATCGGGTCGGGCTGGCATCGATCCTTGGGGACCGAACCGAGGGCGACCCGATCATCCATATCCGCGCCTTTGCGGGCCTGTCGGTTCTGCCGGCGGGCCCGATCCCGCCCAATCCGCAGGAGCTCCTTTCCCGCCCGGCGTTTCCGGAACTGATCAAGGCGGCGACCGAGCGCTACGACGTCGTGCTGATCGATACGCCCTCATGGAAGCAGGGGGCCGACGCGCAGATCATCGCTGCGCGGGCGCGCGCGGCGATACTCGTTACCCGCACCGACTATTCCTCGGTGCACGCGGCAGTCGAATTCGTCGATCTGCTCGGACAAAGCGGTACCCAGGTGCTGGGTGCCGTGGTCAATCAGTTCTAGCGCGCGCCGGCAGGATCGGCTGCGAGGCCATGCCCGGGGGCTGCCATGTCCAGGGCATCGAGCGGTGCACCCGGCTTGATCGCTGCAACGACCAGGAGACTGTGGACCACCCAGTTCGCAAGCTCCGGTCCAAGCTGGTCGAAATTGGCGAGTCCGCGATTGGTCTTGGTCTGCAGATTCAGTCCGCTCGGATCGCAATACAGCGCGGCCAGATGCAGGCGGACATTGCGATCAACCTGCAGCCGAAACGTCCGGTTCTCCAGGATGCCTGCCATCTCGAGGAACTCCACGCGCCCGTTGAGCAGGGAGCGGGTGGTCGGTTGTCCGAGGTTCTTCAAGACGAGCCGCAGTGCTGCCTCGACCTCGGGAATCAGCAGGAAGATTGCCTTCAAGGGATCGCCCCCAAGCCAGCCGAGCAGGCCGTCCTCCAGAAAGCGCCGTCTGCCAACGTCGAAATATCCGGATCCGTGGAGGAATCCTGAAAACGCCGGCACGCTCGCCGAATGCCGCTCGAGCAGGCGCTGCAGGGCGGCGCCCAGGAGCTGCGAGTTTTCTGTCAGGCTCGCCGCGGCGTTCAAGACCTCCTGGCTGCTGACATCGGGATCGCCGGGCAGCACGGGCGTGCGCAGCGTGTCATCGATCGATCCGAGCGCCGCGCCCTCTTCGCGCACCACGAACGCGATGCCTACCCGATGCAGCACTTCGGCGAGGGTGCCGAAGGTCAGCTTTTCAAGCCATCCGGAGCTGTCCGGGCCCGCCACGTCCTCGACCACGATCGAGGACGCACTGTGCGGTCCCGTGTGCGGCCCCTCCCGCAGGCGGCGCAGGCCTTCGAGCTGCTGCTCGACCCGGGCGATTTCCTCGCTCATGGCGAGCTCGCGATAGCGGCTGAGCAGATCCTCAAGCCAGCCCGCGGCCTGCAGCGGATTCACCTGGGAGGCGGCACCCTCGACGGCGGCGCCGGCAATCTTCATGACGCGCACAGCCTGACGCGGCTGGTCAAGGCGCTTGCGATGCCGGATCAGACGGTCCGCCGCAGCCAGCGTCTGTTGCGGGTCGAACTGGTCTGGTCGCTTCGGGTCGGAAAAGCGCGCGAGGGAGGCCTCGAGCGTCAGCAACACCTCCTGTACCTCGGCTGCGCTCAGTTCGAGCTTGTCATGCCCGAAGGAGATCTCATCGGGCTTCCACCACATCGTCAGGCGGCCGGCCTCCTGCTGGGCGCGGAAGAACTCGAACAGGACGGTCTTGGCACGGCGCACGCGGCCGAGGTCATTGAGCCGGATCGCGATTTCCAGCGCCCGGTCGATGAAGCGCCAGGCCTGCGCCTCGTGCTCGACGAGCCGCCGCTCGACCGTGGTCAGGTAGGCGTCGGCGGCGACCCAGGCAAAGCCGGTGTTCGCCTTGGCACCGAGCGCCAGGCGACCGAATTCCCAGACAAGGTCGGCATAGCGCGCGCGCAGCAGCGGATGCTGGGTGAGCGAGGCGCGGATCTCCCAGTACTCGAGAATCTCGGGGTCGATGTCGTCGGCGTTCGGCGAGTAGGTCGGCAGTCCCTGTTCGTTGCGGCCGGTGCGGATGGGCTTGAAGTACGATCCCCACGGTTCCCGCTCCGTACCATCGGCCGGCACGAAGTGGAACGCAGCGACTTCAGCCCAGGCGCCGCGCCGCTCATCCCGCGACAGATCGATCGCGCGGCTCATGGCGCGCCTGAGCGCCGCCTGGAGTTCGATCTCGGCGATCGGCACCGGATGCGTCTCATAGACGACGAGGGCGTCGTGGATCGCTGGGGGGATGATGAGGCTCATGGTGAGTCAGGGTGAGTCAGAGTGAATCAGGGTACATCGAGTGGTCGTGGGGCACAGCCCGCCCTCCCGACCTCGGGGAGTGCGCGTCTCGGTGCCGAAGTGCTATTGTAAGGAAGAGCGATCGCTTCGCGACAGCGAATTTGTTGGAACTGAAGTTTAGTCGACGACCTTTTGGTTGGCGATACATGCCTCGGGCACCCTGGGAGATCAGCTGATGGCGGCTCCGGTTCAAATCCTCGTCCACCCCGTCTGGCTGCGTGCGACCCACTGGATCAACGCCGTGGCGATCTTTGTCATGGTCACAAGCGGCTGGCAGATCTACAACGCCTCGCCGCTCTTTGCATTCCGGTTCCCCGGGGCAATCACGCTGGGCGGCTGGCTGGCCGGTGGCCTGCTGTGGCATTTTGCGGCGATGTGGGTGGTGGTTGCCAACGGCCTCGTGTACCTCGCCTGCAATCTTCTCGGTGGACGCATCAGCAGCCAGTTCCTGCCCGTTTCCCTGAGAAAGGCCCGCCTGGAACTGGCTGCGGCCTTGCGCCTGAAGCTCGGGCATCAGGATTTGCGCGTCTACAACGCGCTCCAGCGGCTCGCCTACCTGTTTGTCTGGTTCGATGTTGCGCTGCTCGTGGTTTCGGGCCTCGTGCTTTGGAAGTCCGTGCAGTTTTCAACCCTGCGCGTGCTCCTTGGCGGGTACGAGGGCGCCCGGCTGGTGCATTTCGGGGCGATGACGGCGCTCGTGGGATTCACTCTGGTCCATCTCGTCATGGTGGCGGTGGTGCCGCGCTCGCTGTGGATCATGGTCCGCGGTCTGAAAGTGGCCTCGTGAAGCCGCTGCGCCAACAGAACGTCGTCGATCGGCAGGCCCTGCTGCGGGCGGCCACACGTGAACTGCGTGGTCCGGCGCGGCGACTGTTCCTCAAGCACTCACTGACGCTCGGCGGCATCGCGCTCCTGACAGGCTGCACCCCGGGCAGCGAGGAATCGGCCGAGCAGCTCCTAAGGAAGGTATCCCGCTTGAACGATCTCGCCCAGGCCGCCCTCTTCGACCCCGAACGGCTTGCGCCCACCTATCCCGAATCGATGTTGACCAGGCCCTTCCCGTTTAACGCCTTCTACGGGATCGAGATGGTGCCACATGTGGACGCAGAGAGCTTTCGGCTAGAAGTCAGCGGGCGGGTCGCATCGCGGCACGCCTGGAGCCTCGCGGAACTGGGGGGGCTGCCGCAGACCAGCCAGGTCACGCGCCACATCTGCGTCGAAGGCTGGAGCGCGATTGGCAAATGGGGCGGGGTGCGCTTTGCCACATTTCTCGAGCGCATTGGTGCGGATCTTTCGGCGCGCTACGTGGGATTCAAGTGCGCCGACGACTATTACACGAGCATTGACATGCCCACTGCGCTGCATCCGCAGACGCTGCTCACGCTCAGATACGGTGACGAGGTGCTCCCGCCGCAGTATGGATTTCCCATGAAACTGCGCATGCCGACCAAGCTGGGCTACAAGAATCCCAAGCACATCATGGCCTTGTACGTGACCAACGAGTATCCGGGCGGCTACTGGGAGGATCAGGGTTACAACTGGTTTGGAGGCAGCTAGCGGGAGGCTGCCCGCGCGGGTGGTGTCTTGGGCAGCACCTGCCGCATCCCGACCAGAGGCCCCAAAAAAAACCCCCCGGCGAGCCGGGGGGGTGGTGGGCAGAGCACGGTCTCGGTTACTTGAGATGCTTTTGCACCAGCTTGGCCATCTCGAACATCGAGACTTGGGCCTTGCCAAATACTTCCTTCAACTTCGCATCGGCATTGATCAGGCGGCGATTGACGCTGTCTTGCAGCTTGTGCTTCTTGATGTAATCCCAAAGCTTCTTCGTCACTTCCGTGCGCGGCGAGGCCGTGGCGCCAATCACCGCGGCGAGCGCAGCGCTTGGCGTCATGGCCTTCATGAAGGCAGCGTTGGGTTTACGGGTGGTCTTTGCCTTGGCGACTTTCTTGGCCGGAGCCTTCTTGGCCGGGGTTTTCTTGGCAACAACCTTCTTGGCCGGCGCCTTCTTCGCGGCCGGCTTTACAACCTTCTTCGCCGGAGCCTTCTTGGCGGCGGCTTTCTTCGGTGCAGCTTTCTTTGCAGCAGGCTTCTTTGCGGTAGCCATTGCACATTCTCCTTTCAAGGTGTGAACAGCGGGGGGTACAACTCAGATCGATACCACGGACCATCCCGGTACGCTTTCGGCAAAGAAAGAGCGGCGCCACGCCACATCGAACCCGCTTTGTTCGATACACTTTGCGTCACTCGCGCAGGGGATGGGGACACTGCCCGTGATACGACTCTTTGCAATCGGCGGGGCCGGAGGCGCCGCGGGCCGCGAGAGACGCAGCCTCTTCTGAATTTGGATAACTGCCTTGTGGCAGGGAATCTATGCATCAAATGCCTCGGGGCAAACGCCGCCAATGTGCACGACAAATTAGCGGCAGAGTGTAAACCATGTTGCCCACAAGCGCACCACATTTCGCTGGAGAAATCGCGTTTTTCCGACGCGTCGCGAGTGCGTTTGGCGGGGCTTCGCCGGTCTCGTTTCGCGACGCACGCGCGCTGGGTTGGGGAGGGCTTGGATTGAAGCGAATCCTCGCGGCTGTGTGTGCGCTGGCCCTGGCCGCATGCGGCACGATCGATGCGGGCAGGGGAGACCAGGCCGCGGCGGCGCGCCTGGAAGCTTATCGACCCTTCTCGGCCAGTCCGGTGGGACTGGCGGTGCCCTTGGGCTGGCAGAACTGGTTGTTCGGTCCCTTGAAGCCCGCGACCGAATACCAGACGCGCATCGATCCACTATCGGGTCTCACGATCGTCGCAGCGCATGCTGACAAGTCCGCCTCGGCACTGTTGCTGTCTCTCGATGCGGCGGCAGCGCAGCCCCGCTATGTGAGCTGGCGCTGGCGCACCCTGGGACTGATCGATGGTGCCGATGTCTCAGACGCGGCCCACGAGGATTCTCCCGTGCGGCTCTTGCTGGGCTTCGAGGGGGATCACTCCAAGCTGAGCTTTCGCGACCAGATGTTTGCCGAGCGCGTCAAACTCATGAGCGGCCAGGACATGCCTTACGCGACACTGATGTATGTGTGGGCCAACGGCCAGGCGCCCGAATCCATCATCGCCAACCCGCACACCGGACGCATCCGGATGCTGGTCGTCGAAGCGGGCGGCGCGCATGTGGGCACCTGGCAGCAGTACACGCGTGACATCCGCGCAGACTACAGGCGCGCCTTCGGCGAAGACCCAGGTCCCCTGGTGATGGTCGGGATCATGACCGACACCGACAACACCCAGCGCAGCGTCGAGGCCGAATATGGCGATATCCGACTGCTCGATGCACCCTGAAATTGCCCCTGAACTTGCCCCTTCAACTTGCGCCTGCAGGCAATGCGCGTCGCGTGGCTCGACGCAAGGCCGCATTGACGGGTTCATGGGGCTTGGGCATCATCGACGCTTGACTGGCACCGCACCCCGTCCTTCCTCCCTGGCCCCGAACCCATGCTCGCATTCATCGTACGCCGCTTGATTCAGGCCGTCATGGTGATGCTTGCGGTCGCCTTCGTTGCCTTCCTCCTCTTCCAGTACACCGGCGATCCGGTGAACTTCATGCTCGGCCAGGACGCAACGCCCGAGCAGCGCGCGGAACTGCGGCGCGGCCTCGGACTCGACGAGCCGTTCATCTTCCAGTTCGGCCACTTCGTGAAGAATGCCAGCCGGGGTGAGTTTGGCCTGTCGCTGCGCGAGGGTCGCAAGGTCTCTTCGCTCTTCGAGGAGCGACTGCCCGCAACGCTTGAACTCAGTTGCGTGGCCGCTGTGCTCGCGGTCCTGGTCGGGGTCCCGATGGGGGTCTACACGGCCTTGCGCCGCAAGAGCGGC
Source organism: Burkholderiales bacterium (assembly GCA_003136595.1). Lineage (GTDB taxonomy): Bacteria > Pseudomonadota > Gammaproteobacteria > Burkholderiales > Burkholderiaceae_D > BOG-994. Next base: position 284 of record PLEY01000080.1, on the reverse strand, counting down.
TTCGCCCAGNNGTCCTATGGTCGCGGCGAGACGGTCGCGCTGGGCGGCTGGACCACCGGGCTTTTGACTGTGGACGGCTGGAAGCACATCATCATGCCGGCGGTCACCCTGTGCCTGTTCCAGCTGACCCTCATCATGCGTCTCGTGCGTGCCGAGATGCTCGAGGTGCTGCGGACCGATTTCATCAAGTTCGCGCGCGCGCGCGGCCTGACCCGGCGGGCGATTCATTTCGGGCATGCCCTGCGCAACACGCTCGTGCCGGTCATCACCATCACCGGCCTGCA
>PLEY01000150.1:27512-35037 GCA_003136595.1 Burkholderiales bacterium | reverse complement strand
ACCACCGCATTCTCGGTCTTCGGGTACTGATTCACCGGCAGACTGCCGACCGAGCGCAGACCCAATACGAGGATCAGAAGACTGATGACGATCGCCAGGACCGGGCGGCGTATGAAGGTGTCGGTAAAATTCATGTCGTCTCTCGCCTTACTGCTCTTGCGGGGTCGGATTCGGCGAATTCAGGGGCAAGACACTGTTATCGACGATGAGCTTGGTACCGTTCTTGAGCTTCAGCTGTCCGCTGGTGACGACCTCGGCACCAGCGTCGAGACCCTTCGTGATGGCGACCTGGTCACCGCGCGAGGGCCCAAGCGTCACGAACACCTGCTGGGCCTGCAGGACGACCTTGCCGTTGCTGTCCTTGGTGCCCGAGTCCTTGCCCACATACACGGTCGCGCCATACGGATTGTAGGAGATCGCGGTCTGGGGAAGGGTCAGGTAATGGTGCTTCTCACCAGAATCCACATCCGCATTGCCGAACATCCCCGGCAACAGCTGCGCCTTGGGGTTGGCGACGAGCGCCTCGACCTGGAGGTTGCGGGTGGTTGTGTCGACCTTCGGGTCGAAAGCCGAAACCTTGGCGTCGAAGCGCACTCCAGGAAAGGCATCGTTGGTGACACCAACGGTCTGGCCAACCGAGATGGCCGAAACGTCCTGCTGCGGGACAAAGAAGTCGATATAGATGGGATCAATCGTCTGCAGCGTGACGATCTTGTCGCCCGGGTTGAGATATTGGCCGGGATTCACGAGTGTGATGCCAAGGCGCCCGGAAAACGGCGCCCGGATGGTCTTCTTGTCGATCAGAGCCTGCTGGGCCGCAACCTGGGCGCGCTTGCTTTTGAGGTCGGCCAGATCGGAGTCCACCTGGGCCTGGGCGATCGCTTCCGCGGCCAACTGGGACTGGTCACGCGCAAGGACAGTCTGGGCAAGATCGGCCGCGGCCTGCAGCGAATTGAGGGTCGCGATGTCTGAATCCGCGTTGAGCTGGACCAGCACGGTTCCGGCCTTCACGTCCTGACCCGCCTTCACATTGATCTGGCGCACCAGCCCGGCAATCTCGGTCGTCACGTCCACACCGCGCACCGCGCGCAGGCTGCCGATCGCATGGAGTTGGGGCTGCCAGTCGGCTTCGACGGCCTTGGCCGTGGTCACCGTCGCCGGCGGAGCGGCGTTGCTCGCCATGAACTTCTTCATCATGAACTGACCGAAGAAATGAAAGCCCACCAGGCCTCCCAACAGGATACCTACACAGATCAGCATGATCACCATGCGCTTGGCCATTGAGCCCTCTCGATTCAGTTTTCTAATGGGTCATTCGAAACGGCCACCGTCAATCGGTGGTGGTCGTCCTGGAGATATCCGCCAGGGGTTCTGGTCGATTCCACCATCCGCCGCCCAGGGCTTGGAAGAGTGCCACCGTATCGGTCAGCCGCGCAGCCTGGGCCGACACCAGATTCACATGGGCACTTGCAAACTGGCGCTGGGAATCGAGCAGTGACACGGCGCTCACCGCACCCAGCCGGTACTGCGCCTGCGTCAACTCGAGCGCCTTGCGCGCAATAGCCTCGGTCTGCTCGATCGAGACCAGCGTTGCCGCGTCCAGTTCGAGGGCCCGCAGGGAGTCCGCGACATTCTCAAAGGCCAGAAGAACCGTCTGATGGTACTGGTTCTCCGCCGCGTCGTAGGCAGCGAGCGCGGCGCGCCGCTGCGCCGTGAGCTGGCCGCCCCTAAACAGCGGCTGCGTCACGCTGGCTCCGAGCGTCCAGATGGTGTTTGCCGGGTTGCTCAGACCTTGCCAGGCGAGCGCCTCGCGACCGTATTGTGCCGACAGGCCGATCTGGGGATAGAGGGCAGCGGTGGCGACACCGACCTGGGCGCTGGCCTGATGCAAGCTGGCCTCGCTCGCCCGGATATCCGGCCTTTGGCGGACCAGCGCCGAGGGCAGCGTCACCGGCAGCTCGCTCGGAAGGTTCAGGTTCTCAAGAGAAAATTCGGGCAGACTCGCATCGCTTGGCGGCCGGCCGACCAGGACCGCAAGCTGATGCCGCGTCTGCGCCAAGCTCTTCTCAAGTCCAGGCAGCGTACTGCGGGTCGTCGCCACCAGGGTCTGCTGGTTAAGCAGTGTGGCGCGCGGAATCGCACCCACCGAGAACTGCCGCTCGACGATGCTAAGCTGTTTTTCCTCTGCACCCAGCACATCCTGTGTGGCCCTGAGCTGGCCCCGCAGCGAGGCCTCCTTGATCGCTGTGGACACGACACTGGACGTGAGCGTCAGATAGGTCGCCTCGAGTTGGTAATTCGCGTAGTCGACCTGCGCCTGATACCCCTCGATCTGGCGGCGTGCCCCACCGAAGACGTCCACGCTGTAGCTCACGTTGACGGTCGCGTTCAGGACCGTGAGCTCCGGGTTGTATCCTGGCGCGCCCAGCGTGACACCCGAAGCGCGCTCGCGTGCGCCCTGACCCTGGGCGTCGACGCTCGGGAAAAGCAGGCCGCCGCGCTCTGCAGCCAGGGTTTCGCGGGCTTCGCGCAGGGTCGCCTGCGCCGCGCCCAAGCTCGGACTCTGGGCAAGTGCCATTCGAATCAGGGCATCGAGTGGCTCGGAACGAAACAGGGTCCACCACTGCGCGGGAATGTCCGCCCCGGTCTCGAATTGCTGCGCGGCGCCCGCCGTGCCGGGCGCCGCCGCCGTGCTCGCGGGCAGGGCAGTCGGTGTGTAGCCGCTGCCCTCAGGAGGCGCGGGCGTCTTGAAGTCTGGGCCGACGGCGCACCCGGTCAGCGCCAGCACAACCCCCCCGAACAAATAACGCCCCAGCATCCTTCTATTCAATTCAGTCGCTCCTGTTCAGCACCAATCACAGGCAGCCCTTGCCGGCAAGGCGGCCGTCCGGAACGTGCCGTCCGGGTGTACGTGTATGTGGATTTTTTTGGTACAAGGCACCCAGTCGAGCGGGCGCGCGGCGCCTTTTCGTATGCACGAAGCAGGCGCCATCGGGATTCTACCTCTTCGCGCCAACTCCCGTACACGTCGTCGAACGACGACTCGACCCGGCATCCTCATACGCCACGCGTGCTTGGGAGCGGCGCTCAGGGACCACCTGGCGATCCGGTGACTCAGTCACTCCAAACCAGCGACTAGAAATGAGCGAGGTTACGCTTCGGATCGGTCTGCTCGGAGACATGCGGCACGACTCGGCCATCTTCGATCCAGACCCGGTCTCCGACAGCCAGGGAGACGCTCCCGTCCTGGACGACGGTCGTTGCAAATCCCGTATCGAAGACCACACGGATGCGGTATTTCAGGGGCGCGCCGCCCGCTTGCGGGGCTGAGGTCGAACCCACGAACGCGCCCATACCATGGCCATCGCCCCATGCCATCTCTATGGAATTGACGTTACCGGACTCTCCTTTGAACGACGGATTGGGCGTTCCCGATAGCATCGAGCAGGCGGGCAACATTGACATGATGATTGCGAGCGCCGTGGCGCAGACTGCACTTCGTAGCATACTGATCCCCTTCGTGTCAGCGCGCCCCGACGCTTGATCGCCCGGCCGGCTCAGGCCCCAACAGCGCAGCGTGCGGAAAGATACCACGCCCGCCGGTCGACGGCCCTGTCACGGGCTAGCGAGCAGGAGGCAGGGGCCTTCGGGCCAAGTTAGGCCGCGCGCCGAACTCGGGTGGGACGGGGTTGGCCGCAGCGCACAGATGCAACGCCACCTCGAGAGATCTCTCGAGCTGACGGTCGATGCCATCGCGCGCGTCCTGCGGCCGGTTCTCGATCGCGATATCGGGATCGGTACCGTAGTTTTCCACGCCCCATCCCACATCACTGAACCAGAAGGAAAACTCCGGCTGCGTCGTCTCAGTGCCATCGACGAGGAGGTGCCGGGGCCAGATACCGATCACGCCGCCCCAGGTGCGCTGGCCGACGAGGGGGCCGAGCCGCATCAACTTGAAGCAGTGTGAAAAGATGTCGCCGTCAGAGCCCGCGTGTTCGTTGGTCAACGCGACCAGGGGTCCTGCAGGCGACTCTCCCGGATAGGGTGTGGGCAGGCCCCAGCGCTGCAGATCGTAGCCGATGCGCTTGCGCGCCACCTTTTCAAGCAGCAATTGGGAGACGTGTCCGCCGCGGTTGTAGCGCACATCGATGATCAGTGCAGCGCGATCGCATTCGGCGCCGAAGTATCGATGGAATTCGGCGAAACCGGCCGACTGCATGTCTGGCAGGTGCAGGTAGCCCACCTGGCCAGCTGATTTCTCGTGCACCCAGCGCCGGTTCTGCTCGACCCACTCGCGGTAGCGTGCCGGGACCTCGTCTTCGAGAGTCCGCAGGACGACGCTGCGGGTCGCACCGCCGCCATCCGGCGCGAGCTCCAGCGCGACCTTCATGCCCGCCTGATGCACGAGCAGTGCTTGCGGCGGGCAATCGAGCGTGACCGGCCGCCCGTTCACGCTTGTGATCCGCTCCCCAACCCGGGCAGCGACGCCGAGCCCGTTCAGTGGCGAATCCGCGGCAGCGTCCCAGGGATCGCCCTCGACGATATGGGCGATCTCGTAGCCAGAGGCGTCGGTGGCAAATCGCAGATCGGCAGCGAGTTGCCCGAGCGCAAGCGTTGCCGGGCGCCGGTGGTCGCCACCCATCTCGTAGGCGTGGGAAGTCCCGAGTTCACCCTGGACTTCCCAGATCAGGTCAGAGAGCTCGGCACGCGTGGCCACGCGATCGAGCAGCGGCCGGTACTGATGGTAGACGGCCTCCCAGTCGACACCCGACATGTCGGCGACCCAGAACTGGTCACGCTGCAGGCGCCAGACTTCGCGGAACATCTGTTGCCACTCGAGGCGCGGCTCGACTGAGACGCGCAACCGCTCAAGGTCGAGCCAGCCATTTCGCCGCGAGGGCAGCCCCGACTCGCCGGTTGAGTCGCCGCGCGAGTCGGGCTTGCGCCGGGTGTCGAGCGCCCGCGCCCGACCCCGGTGGCGTACGGCAAGCATCGAGCGGTCTTCCGATAGGCTAAAGCGGTCGATCTGGTCCAGCCAGGTCTCGACCTGCTGCGTGTCAAAATCAAAGACCTCAAGCCGCGCGGGCGCCTCTTTGGTGCCGCCGCGTCCATGGGCGCCCTGGATGGGCTCGGCGGTCCAGAATACCTTGCCGTGTGCACCACCAATCTGGCCGTAACGGCCTTCGGGAACTGGAAACGCTGCGATCCGGCGTTCGATGCCCTCGAGATCAACCTCGATCACCGGTATCTCCGGTGCCGGCTTGTCCCCCGTCGCGCGTTCCTCCCCGGGCGCCTTTGGAGCCGGCTCGAACGGGGACGGTGCGGCCGCTGCCAGGGCGAGCACATAAGGGCGGGCAGCGCGCGGGAAACTGAGCTCAAACTGGACGCTGTCGTAGACCGGATCGAAGGTGCGTACCGACAGGAAGTACAGGTAGCGCCCCGCCGGATCGAAGGCGGGGCAGTAGTCTCGAAATTCGGGGCGGGTCACAAGCGCTGCGCGCCCTGTCTCGAGCTCGCGCAGCTTGATGGCGCAATGCCGGGCACTGGTCCAGAAGGTGTAGGCCAGCCAGCGCCCGTCGGGAGAGAACGCGAGGTCTTCCGTGCGCCCTGCGTCACTGCGATCGATCAGCTCGAAGTGGTCTCGCGCCAGGTCGCAGACCATCACCTCGTTGCGGTGGTTGGCCAGCGCGATGCGCTCGCCGACCGGGCTTGCGACGAGCGTGAGCACGCGACCAATGTCCCAAGGATGGGTTTGGGTCGCAGCACCCCGATAGACCTCGATGCGCTCCTCACCGGACCCGTCGGCCACACATACCATGGTTGCGCCGTCGGCGAGCCATTGTCCGAAGCGCTGGCGCGTGCCTTCGGCCGTCCCCCAGTGGCGCACCGCGCCCTCCCAGAGCGGTGCGCTCAGCAGTCTGCCGCGCACCTCGTAGGCCATGCTGTGTCCCTTCGGATGCGGACGCATTCCCCCAAGGTTCCTGGCGGCGGGCACAAATTTGCGCGCCGTCTGGTGACGGTGCGCGGCGATGTCCACAGCAAGCCTTCTGCTCGCACCGGTCGCGGGGTCGAACAGCCAGAGGTCTGCCGCGCACTGGAAGACGATGCGCGACCCGTCGGTCTGCGCATTGCGCACGTAGAACCGGTCCTGATCGGTCGCGCGCCTGACGTCTGAGCCGTCGGCAACGCACGAGTACAGATTGCCGATCCCTTCGTAGTCCGAGATGAAATAGAGACGCTCGCCGATCCACATGGGACTGGTGATGTTCCCTTTCAGGCTGGTCAGGCGCTCGAACTCTCCCAGACCGCGCACGTCAACCCACAAATGGCCCGCCGTGCCGCCGCGGTAGCGCTTCCAGCGAGCGGGATCTGCGGTATTGCGGCCGATGACGCACGCCCCAGCCGGGCTCCAGGCCAGATGATTGACCTGTCCGAGTGGCAAAAGCCTCGGCAGACCGCCCGCGATGGGCAGCGCGTGGGCGCGGTAATTCCGAAAGAAAGGCTGACCGAACGTGGTCACGAGGAGGATCTCCCCCTCGGGGGTGAAGCCACGCACCATGACGTCCGGGCCCAGCCAGGTCATGCGCCGCGCAGGTCCCCCTGAGGCTTCCATCAGGTACACCTCGGGATGATGTTCGTCGCGGCTCACGTAGGCCACGAAGCGGCCGTCCCGCGAGAGCACCGGGGTGGACACCTCCCCGGAACCGGCGGTCAGGCGCCGCGCGGCGCCGCCCGATGTGGATACGGACCAGAGATCGTCATCGCATACGAAAATGACGGTGTCCTGAAAGAGAGTGGGTTGACGCAGGTAGCCAGAGGGCATCTTGGACTTTCGCTGCGGCCGCAGTACTGCGGCGGCCGTTCTTCACGGGACCCGTCAGACAGGTCACGGGGATCGCGCTGATTTTCGCACAGGCCACGCCGGGCATTGCCCGGCGCTACAGCCAGTGTCCTTCTTGAGAATCATGCAGTTCGTGCAAGTCCGTCCGGCCTGGCTGCACGGGCACGGGCACGGTGGTGCAAGGCGCCTGTCCGAGCCCGCGGTGGCGGCCCAGCGCAAAAGGGATCCTTCACGGGACGCGGTTCCCAGGCAGCGACGATCGGCGTCGATCGGTAATGAGCCGAACTGGTGCGACCGGCAAGAATCGAACTTGCGACTAGGCCTTCGGAGGGCCCAATGATATCCACTTCACCACGGTCGCGTGGCTGGCGCTGGATTTTATCACCCCTGCCCTCGAAATCCGAGGCGACAGAGTTTTTAGGCGAGCGGATGCGACCGTCGCCCCGCGGAGTCCACGCGAAACGACGGCCTCCACAGACCGAGTGCTGGACGAGCGCGGCAATCCTGTGACAGGGTGGACCGGCGGCTGCCGCCTGTCTCATGAATCGCGGCGGCCCACTGCAAATGGGAGCGCTTTGAAGCTATAATTTTAGGCTTTTGGACCAAATCGATCTGGGCGTTCGGCAAGGGTGTGCATGCGCAGGCATGATTTCACGGCGGCCTCAGTCGGCACGCTCAGTCGGC
>PLEY01000150.1:0-27497 GCA_003136595.1 Burkholderiales bacterium | reverse complement strand
GTGGATAGGCGAGTGAGCATTCGAGTAAGCAGTCAATTAAGCGTTCAAGTAAGAAGGCACGATGTGTGCACACCACGTCTTGCGACGCGACGGGAAATGGATAGCAAGGACTCAAGATGAGTGATGCAAAAAAGGTACACCAGTCCCCGATCAGGACGCCTAAGCAGCTGATCACCGTGATCGTCTTGGCATTTCTCGTGCCGATCATCGTGATCCTCCTGCTCGTGAGTTTTGTCCAGATCTCGCCTAAGACCGGCGCTGGCTCCGAAGCCATGACACCTGAAGCCACGGCGGCCCGAATCGCACCTGTGGCCAAGTTCGAACTCGCGCAAGCAGCAGGTACGCGCACCCTGAAGTCAGGGGAAGAGACATTCAAGGCGGTCTGCACGACCTGTCACGGCGCGGGCATTGCAGGTGCGCCCAAGTTCGGAGATGCGAGCGCCTGGGCGCCACGCATTCAGGAAGGGGTGGCAACTCTCTGGGAGCACGCGCTTAAGGGCTACCAAGGCAAAAACGGCGTGATGCCTGCCAAGGGAGGCGACACGTCCTTAGACGATCTCGAGGTGCAGCGTGCGGTGGTGTACATGGCGAACGCGGCCGGGGCGAAGTTCACCGACCCTCCCGCACCGGCCGTAGCCGCTGAGGCGCCCCCGCCCGCGCCCGCGGCGAGCGCACCTGTGCCTCCGGTTGCGTTGCCGGCGGTGGTTGCGGCCGTGGCCGCGGCCAATGCATCGGCCGCGGCAGGGCCAACCGCCAGTGCCGACCCCGGTCAGAATCTGTTTAATAACGTCTGCACCGCGTGTCACGGCCAAGGCGTGGCGGGAGCACCCAAATTCGGCGACAAGGCCGCCTGGGCGCCGCGCATCGCACAGGGTCTCGATACCTTGTACCAGCATGCCATCAATGGCTATCAGGGCAAGGCCGGCGTGATGCCCGCCAAGGGGGGATCGAGCGCGAGCGACGATGATGTCAAGGCTGCGGTCCAATACATGGTCAAGGCCGCCAAGTGAACTTTGCGGGCGGTCTTCGGGAAAAAAAAGCGGCGCGGAGCCGCTTTTTTTTCGTCGATGCAAGGCCCATGAGTAGGGCAGCGTTTTGAACCTGCCCGAGAATCCACAGGGCGCGGCCGCGACCGGGCGTCCCGGCGCCGCCGAGGCGGTCATGCGCGAGTACTACGAGCGCCGCGCGCCCGAGTACGAGAGCACCTATCAGAAGCGGGAGCGGCAGACCGATCTGGCCCGCCTAAGACGCACGCTGGCGCATCGGTTCGACAAGCGCAAGGTGCTCGATGTCGCCTGCGGGACCGGCTACTGGACGGCCTGCTACGCCGAGAACGCCCGGCTGGTCGTCGGCGTCGACGCCAACGCGAGCGTGCTCGACGTGGCGCGCAGCAAGGCGATGGCGCGAACCCGCTTCACGCTTGGCGATGCTCAGGTGCTGGCTGAGAGTCTCGGCCGCTTTGATGGCGCCTTCGTCGGCTTCTGGTGGTCCCACGTCCCGCGGCGCGGACTCGAGGCATTCGTGGCCAGCCTGCACCGCTTGCTGCTCCCGGGCGCACGCGTCATCCTGCTCGACAATCTCTACGTCCCCGGCAGCAGCACTCCGATCCTCGAGGAGGATGCGTTCGGCGACTGCTGGCAGGAACGCGTCCTGGCTGACGGAAGCAGCCACCGGGTCCGAAAGAACTTCCCGCGCTATGAGGAACTGATGGCGCTGCTCGCGCCGGCTGCCGACGCCACTCATTGGTGGCAGCTCGACTATTATTGGTGGTTCGAGTACACGCTGCGCTAGACCGTTTCGCCGCGGATCGCCTTCGAGATTCCCCATGCCCATTAAACGCGCGACCTGGCCGCAGGGCCAAATCGTTGAAATCGAGCACACCTCCAAGGTGTTGCGCAATAATCCCCTGGGCGATCCGTGTCAGCGCAAGCTGCACGTGTGGCTGCCGCCGGGCTACAAGGAGGGGTCCGGCCAGAAGGCATTGCGCTCCGGTGGGCGCCTGGCCCGGCTACCGGTCCTGTTTGACCTGGTCGGCTTTACGGCAAGTGGTCTAGCCCATACCAACTGGAAGAACTTCGGGGAGAACGTCCCCGAGCGCGCCGCGCGCCTCATTCACGAAGGGCGCATGGGCCCGACGATCCTCGTGTTTCCCGACTGCTTCACTGCCTACGGAGGCAACCAGTACATCAATTCGTCTGCGATCGGGAACTATGGCGACTATCTGGTCGAGGAACTGATCCCGCTCATCGATCGCGAGTTTCGCACGCTCGCCTCGCGCGCGCATCGAGGCTGCTTCGGCAAGAGCTCGGGCGGATATGGAGCAATCGTCCACGCGATGCGCTATCACCGCTATTGGGGGGCCGTGGCCGACCACTCGGGTGATGCATACTTCGACTTCGTGTATCGCAGCGACTGGCCGCGCACGCTCGATGCGCTGTCCAGCTACGCGGACCCGAAACGCGAGCCCGGCGCGATCGACGTACTCTTCCGGCAGAAGGGCGTCGCGCACGGGCTTGACGATGGTCGCGTCAAACGCTTTCTGGAGTCGTTCTGGCGCAAACGCAAGGCCTCGGGGAACGACACGCATGTTCTCATGATGCTCTGCATGGCCGCCACCTACGACCCCGACCCCAAGGCACCCAACGGGTTTCGCCTGCCGTTCAATCTCGAGACCGGCGAGCTGCTCGAGCGACGCTGGAAGAAGTGGCTTCGTCACGATCCGATCCACATGGTCGACGCCCACCTGGAGGCCTTACGTACGCTGCGCGGCATCTGGATCGATTGTGGATGGTCGGACCAGTATTTCATCCACTACGGCGCGCGCATCCTCTCGAAGAAGCTCACGCAGGGCGGCGTCGCCCATGTCTACGAAGAGTTCCCCGATAACCACTCGGACATCGACTATCGTCTCGACAGCAGCCTGCCGTATCTGTACCAGGCCTTGCGACCCTAGGCGGCGCGCGGCTTGTTCAAGAGGGCCTTTAGGCCCGCGAGACGCATCTGTGGGGACACTTGTTCCGGCTCGGTCACGGGTTGCTTCTCGAGCGCGAGCTCCGCGAGATAACGCGAAGGTTCGCGCACCTCGAAATCACGGCCCCGTTTGCGCTTCTGGCACCAGGAGATGTGCAGGCTGCGCTGCGCCCGGGTGATGCCGACGTACATGAGACGCCTTTCCTCCTCGATGCCCGAGACCGCCCCCGCAGTGCCATCGCCTGCCGCGCTCGAATGGGGCAACAGCCCCTCTTCGACCCCGACCAGGAACACATGGGGAAACTCGAGACCCTTGGCCGCGTGCAGCGTCGAGAGCCGCACGGCATCCGTCTCGCTCTCGCGGCCTTCGAGCATGGACAGCAGCGCAACCGACTGGGTCATCTCAAGCAGGGTCTTGGAGTCGGCGGCCGCCTTCTCCTTGATCCAGCCCGCGAAGTCGAGCACGTTCTGCCACTTCGACTGCGCCTGGCGCGTGTCGTGGTTGTCGAACAGGTAGGCCTCGAAACCGATGGCACGCAGCATCTCATCGAGGAGCTCGCCGGCCGGCTCGCGGCTGGCCCGCCATTCGATCTTGTTGATGAAACGCGTGAACTCCGTAAGTGGTTCCAGACGCCGTTCATCGAGCTTTAAGGCAAGTCCCGCTTCACAGGCGGCGGCGAACAGGGAGACGTTGCGATGGCCTGCGTACTGGCCGAGCGTCTCCAGAGTCGCCGTACCCACGCCGCGCTTGGGCGAGGTGACTGCCCGGACAAAGGCCGGGTCATCGTCCTGATTCGCCACGAGGCGCAGCCACGCACAGACATCCTTGATTTCGACACGCTCGAAAAACGACTGGCCACCTGAGAGGTGGTAGGGGATCTTCTCCTTACGGAACGCCTGTTCGAGCACGCGCGCCTGATGATTGCCACGATAGAGTACGGCGTAATCGGCAAAGCGCGCACGACGCTCAAAGCGATGTGCGGAGATCTGGATGGCGACGGATTCGGCCTCGCGTTCCTCATCCGGGTGCACCTGGATGGCGAGGGGGTCGCCTGGCCCATGGTCGGACCAGAGCGTCTTGTCGAACAGTTTCGGGTTGTGGGAGATCAGCGCGTTGGCGGCGGCCAGGATACGCCCCGAGGACCGGTAATTCTGTTCGAGCTTGATGACGTGGAGGTTGGGATAGTCGTCCTTGAGGAGCCTGAGGTTATCGAGCGTCGCGCCACGCCACGCATAGATGGCCTGATCATCATCGCCGACAGCGGTGAAGGCCGCGCGCGGCCCGGCCAGCAAACGCAAGAGCTGGTATTGACTTGCATTGGTATCTTGCACCTCGTCGATGAGGAGGTAGCGCAGCCTCGACTGCCAGCGGTACAGGACCTCGGGGTGTTCACGGAAAAGCTCCACCGGACGCCCGATCAGGTCGTCGAAGTCCACCGCCTGGTAGGCAGACAGCGTGGCGCAGTAGCTCCGGTAGATGCGCGCTGCGAGCACCCCGTCCTCGCCCTCGGCCTCAGCCGCCTCGGGCAGCACCATTGTGTTTTTCCAGAGGGAGATCTGGGTCTGGACACGGCGGATCAGCCCGCGGTCCGTGGTGCTGGCCAGATCCTGGATGATCGCGCCCGCATCACCGGCGTCGAGAATGGAAAACTGCGCCTTTAAGCCCGCATGGGCCGCCTCGGCTCTGAGGATCGTCACACCCAGCGCATGGAATGTACAGACGGTCAGGCCGCGGGTCGGCTTGCCCGCGAGGAGTGCTGCGCAGCGCTCCTGCATCTCCTTGGCCGCCTTGTTGGTGAAGGTCAGCGCCGCGATCTGGGAGGGCGCATAAGCACCGCTTTCGATGAGATGCGCGATCTTGTGGGTGATGACTCGTGTCTTGCCGCTGCCCGCACCGGCGAGAACCAGGCAGGGACTCTCAAGATGCAGCACCGCCTCGCGCTGCGGCGCATTCAGGACCGGGGAATCTGTCATCGGGCGGTGGTGAAAGGGCGCGAGTGTAACACCATCAGGGGGTGAGCTCGTAGCGGCTGCTAGATCTCGATCGGATCAACCTCGATGTGCCACTGAACCGCGGTCTTCAAAGACTGCAGTGCACCGATCCAGGCGGGAAGGAAAGTCTGCAGCAGGGGGCGCGCGCGCGCCTCGACGAGAAGCTGGGCCCGCTCGAGATTGGCGACCCTGACCACCGGCAGGGGCACGGGATCATAGAGTGTGATCGCGGCCGCCTCCGGGAGGGATGCGGCACGTTCCCGTGCCGCGCTCAGAAACTCGAGCGCCCCCGCGAGGGTGCGCGACTCCGCGCGCAGGATGGCCTGATAGCTGTAGGGCGGCAGTCCCGCCTGGCTGCGCTCGGCCAGTTGCGACTCGGCAAAGCGCGGGTAGTCGTGTGTCACGAGGGCTGCGAAGAGAGGATGATTTGCGAAGCGCGTCTGGATCAGGACCTCGCCCGACTTACCGGCGCGACCGGCACGCCCTGCGACCTGCATCAGGTTTGCGAACAGGCGTTCGGGGGCACGAAAATCCTGTGAGAAGAGCGCGCCGTCGGCGTCAACGATGCCGACCAGGGTGAGATTCTGGAAGTCATGTCCCTTGGCCACCATCTGGGTTCCAACCAGGATGTCGACTTCGCCGCGATGCACCTCATCGAGGAGCGTCTGCGCCTCGCCCTTGCGCCGGGTCGTGTCCCGGTCAATCCGGGCAATGCGGGCCTCGGGGTACCACGCGCGCAGCGCCTCCTCGATGCGCTGCGTTCCCCGGCCAAGGGGCGCAAGATCGAGATTGCCGCAATCGGGACAGGCCCGCGGCACGGGGCGCTGCCAACCGCAATGATGACAGTGCAGCTGGCGATCGGCCTTGTGAAACACCATATGCGCGCTGCAGCGCCGGCAGTCGCTGATCCAGCCACAGGCGCTGCAACAGAGCACCGGAGCATAGCCGCGCCGGTTCAGAAACACGAGCGACTGCTCACCGCGAGCCAGCCGAGACTCGATCGCCTCGCGCAGGACCGCGCTAAAACCGTGTTGCAGAACCTCGCGGCGCAGGTCGATGAGACTCACCTGTGGCAGGCTCGCCTTTTCCACGGCGCGCGTTGACAGCGTAAGCTTCTGGTAGCGTCCCCTCTGGGCCAGTGACCAGCTCTCGAAGGAGGGTGTGGCCGAGCCGAGCACGATCGGTACGCCCTGCTGCCGGGCGCGCATCACGGCGAGGTCCCGGGCCGAGTAGCGCAGGCCCTCCTGCTGCTTGAAAGAGGGATCATGCTCCTCGTCGACGACGATGAGACCCAGGCGCGGCAGGGAGGCAAGCACAGCCATGCGCGTGCCGAGGAGGACATCGGCGTGCCCGGTGTGGGTTGCAAGCCAGTGCAAGGCGCGTTCCCCATCGGCCATCCCGCTGTGCAACGTCGCGATCAGAGCCCCCTGGAAGCGCTGCTGGAACAGCCTCAGCAGCTGTGGGGTCAGATTGATTTCCGGGACCAGGACCAGGACCTGGCGCCCGCGACGCAGGGCCTCTGCGATGGCGTGCAGGTAGACCTCCGTCTTGCCGCTGCCCGTGATGCCATGGAGCAGATGGGGAACGAACGCCTCTCCCGGTACTCCCGCTAGCGGATGCGCGAGATCGTCGAGGAGGGCTTGGACCGCGCTCTGCTGCTCGGCCCCAAGCGCCGGTGCGTCGCTGGCATCAGGTGGCGCGCCGTCTGGCGCACGCGCGGCAGCGGATGTGGGCACCACGAGGCGCGCAAGTCGCTTTTGCAGCGTCGCCATGCTGCGCGCGATCGCCCGCCCGTCCTCGACCTTGTACGCCGCAGCCCGGCGCAGCAGCGCGGGCAGTGCCGGCAGCGCGACCTCGCCCAGGGAGCGCTGATAGTAGCGGGCCGCAAATCTGACCAAATCGAACCAGGCGGGCTCGAGGGCGTCGATGTCGTCAAGCACGGCGCCGGCATCGCGCAGCCGCGCCGGGTCAAGAGCACTCTGCTCGGCGAGTTCGACAATGAGTCCCATCACCGTCTGACGCCCCCATGGCACGATCACCCTTTGCCCGATTTTTGCAGGCTGGTCCGAGCGGTAGTCGAACAGGGCCTCACCGTCCCGGGCGGGCTGCCCACGGCTTGCTATTGCCTGGGGCACGTCGAGGGCAACACGCAATATCGTGGTGCGATGCAGTGGGGTGTTCACCAGAGCGATCAGGAATCCCTACTAAGTCGTTGTGCGGGCGGGAATTTTTGGCTGTTCACAAATGCTGTGGACAACTTTGTGAAAAAAACACCTAGATCAGCGCTAAATGCCCGTCCTGTAAGGACTTTTGTCAAAATGCCGAAACATTGAGCAAGTTTATTATCTTTAATATTCAGAGGGTTACGCAGAATGTGAGGGATTTCACCTGACCTCTCTCAGGGTCTGAAACAAAAACCTAAGTTTGTGCATAAGTCAAGAGGCGCGGGCCCTGCGGGGATTTCCGGGCCGACGTGGGATCGCCCCTAGAGTCCGCGCCGGCTGCGGCTGACCGTATGCACCTCGTCGACCAAGATGGCGACCGATTCAGGCGGTGTGAACTGGGAGATCCCATGACCGAGGTTGAAGACATGCCCCGCATGATTAGGGGCCGCCGGCCCGTTGGGGGCGCCGAACGCATCGAGGACGCGCCGCGCCTCTGCACGGATCTGCGCCTCGCCGGCGAACAAAACAGCAGGGTCCAGGTTGCCCTGCAGGGCGCATCGTGCGCCAACCTGTTCCCGGGCCCTTGCAAGGTTTGCGGTCCAGTCCAATCCGATCGCAGTCGGCCCCGTCGCGGCAATTTCTTCAAGCCACAGGGCACCGCCCTTGGTGAACACGATGGACGGGATCGCCTGACCCTCGTGATGCGTCTTCAGCCGGGCCAGGACCCTTTGCATCGGCCCCAGGGAGAATTTCTGGTAGGCGCCATCAGCAAGCACCCCGCCCCAGGTGTCGAAGATCATGATGGCCTGCGCTCCGGCATCGATCTGGGCGTTCAGGTAGGCGGCGACCGCGGCGACATTGACTTCGAGGATGCGCTCGATGAGATCGGATCGCTGGTAGAGCATGGTCTTGATGGTGCGAAAATCATCCGAGCCGCCCCCCTCGACCATATAGCACGCAAGGGTCCACGGGCTTCCCGAGAAGCCGATCAGGGGAACACGGTTCGCCAGGGCGCCCCGGATCTGGCTCACAGCGTCAAACACGTAACCAAGCCGGGCGAGATCGGGTACCGCGAGGCGCGCGACCGCCGCTTCGTCCCTAAGCGGAGCGCGAAAGCGCGGCCCTTCGCCTTCGGCGAAGTAGAGCCCGAGCCCCATCGCATCCGGAACGGTCAGGATGTCGGAAAAGAGGATTGCGGCATCCAGTGGATAGCGCTCGAGCGGCTGCAGCGTGACCTCGGTGGCGAAGTCGGGGTTCTGCGCCAGACCCAGAAAGGATCCGGCGCGTTTGCGCGTCGCCGTATATTCCGGCAGGTAGCGCCCCGCCTGGCGCATCAGCCAGATGGGCGTGTAATCGGTCGGCTGGCGCAGGAGTGCTCGAAGCAGCGTGTCGTTGGGGCGGGTAGTCACAGTCGGGGCGCCGGTAACGGAAAGCGCCATTCTACCGGTAGTGTGGCGCGCCCAGCCCTCCGACAGCCCCCGCCCGATGGGTCAGCCGGTCTGCCCTGCCGAGAAGGGCGAGGAGCGTGCCGGCTCCGAGAGCGCCCGGTAGAGGGCGAGCGTGCGGCCGAGCCGCCCGAGGAAAAATCCCGAGAGGAGCCCGTAGAGGGCACATACGGCCACCACCGCCTCAGGCTGCAGCATGAGATCAGGACGCATCGCGATCAGGACTTCAGCGCAGTATTTGGTGAAAAAGACCGCGAGCACCAGGACGAGGGGTAGCCAGCTGCCGCGCATCAGGATTCCGCGCACACCCTGTGCGACGGCGTCCGCGCGCAGGCTGCGATAGCCCAACGCGGACCCCGTGGCTGCGGCGCCCAGCCAGGTGAGGAGGGGCATCGGGGCCAGTCCGTAGTGGCCGGCGATACCCTGGATCCCGAGCGCGAGGAGGACCACCGGCAGGATGAACAGACTCCAGACCGGGACGTCCCGGTCGCGTCGCGCCGCGAGGCCCCGATAGACGAAAAAGCCGAGCAGCCCCCAGACATAGGGCGGGGTGTGGGTGATGATTTCAGTGAGCATGGCGGCACCTTGTGAGGAATCGGTGCATGCAGTCTAGTCAGCCGATCGATGCGCGAGCGTGCGCTGCGACGAAGCGTCGAAAACCGGCGGCGACGGCAAGCCCCTGGCGACGGTTGGCGGGCCGCTCGGCTAATCTTCGAGCGTGGCCTGAGCCTCGGCGAGAGAGCGGATCTGAAACCGGCCGTCGTCGCGGAAGAGCCAGGTCTCCACGAACTCGGCTTCGCCGTTACGAGCGATGAGCCGGTTCGGCATCGGCAGCGGCGCTGCGCGGCGCACGCTCGCAAGCGCGATCTCCTCGAGTTCCCGGTATCCGTTCGAGCGCAGAACGGCCAGACGTAGAGGGCGTCCGGCGGGGTCGATATGGATCGAGAGCACCACCACGGCGCGCAGTGTCGGCGGGGGGGCGCCATCGAAGAGGTTCTCGGGGTTGTTCCGATAGATGGCGCGGGCCACGTCGCGCTTGTAGCCATCGACCGTCAAGGCCACGGATTGGACCGGGGCGCCCTCCGCTGCGCTGTCCGGGTGGGGGGGCGCACTGGACTGCCACGGGGCCGGTGGCAGTGGCGTCGAACATCCCGCGACGAGGGCGGCCACGCCGATCAGGGGCAGCGGCTTCATGATCCTTCCACGGATGCGCCCGCTGGCCTTGCATTCCCCGCTTGCACTGTTCATGGTTTGCGCCCCCCCCCCGTGAGATTTGAGTCGCGCCTCGGCCAAGAAAAAGGACAGCCGAAGCTGCCCCTAGTCTATGCATGCCCGGTCCGTGGAGGGCGCGTCAATTTGTTACCTCAGTGTTTATTTCGTAACTTTTGGATCGCGGCGAGCTGGGCGATCTGCACGGCCAGTTCAGCCTGCATCTTGGCGAGATCCAGGTCGCTGTCGCGATTCGCCAGGGCCTCTTCGGCCAGCCGTTTGGCCTCCGTTGCCTTGGCCTCGTCGAGATCCTGTCCGCGTATCGCCGTGTCCGCGAGGACCGTCACGACGTTGGGCTGGACCTCGAGGATCCCACCGGCCACGAAGACAAACTCCTCGTCCGCCTGGTTGGGTACGCGGATGCGCACGGCCCCCGGACGGATTCGCGTGATGAGGGGCGTATGGCGGGGATAGATGCCAAGCTCGCCCTGTTCACCGGGCAGGGCGACAAACTCGGCCTCTCCTGAGAAGATCGACTGCTCGGCGCTGACAACATCAACGTGGATTGTGGCCATGGGTCTCTTTCATGGGGGGACCGAAACAACCGGTCCCCGCGGATTGCTCGGACCTACTGCAGCTTCTGCGCCTTCTCGATCGCTTCGTCGATCGTGCCGACCATGTAGAAGGCCTGCTCGGGCAGATGATCCAATTCGCCGCTGACAATCATCTTAAAGCCCCGGATGGTCTCCTTGAGGGTCACGTACTTGCCCTTGCTACCCGTGAAGACTTCGGCCACATGGAACGGCTGGGACAGGAAACGCTGTATCTTTCGGGCCCGGGCGACCACCAGCTTGTCCTCAGGGGCCAGTTCGTCCATGCCCAGGATGGCGATGATGTCGCGCAGCTCCTTGTAACGCTGCAGGGTCCCCTGTACGGCGCGCGCCGTCTCGTAGTGATCGATGCCGACCACGTTGGGATCGAGCTGCCGGGAGGTCGAGTCAAGCGGATCGACGGCCGGATAGATCCCCAGCGCGGCGATGTCGCGCGAGAGCACGACGGTCGAGTCGAGGTGGGCAAAGGTGGTCGCAGGCGAGGGGTCGGTCAGGTCGTCGGCGGGCACATAGACGGCCTGGATGGAGGTGATCGAGCCGGTCTTGGTCGAGGTGATGCGCTCCTGCAGGCGCCCCATCTCCTCGGCGAGCGTCGGCTGGTATCCGACGGCCGAGGGCATGCGGCCAAGCAGTGCCGAGACCTCGGTTCCGGCAAGCGTGTAGCGATAGATGTTGTCCACGAAGAACAGCACGTCCTTGCCCTCGTCGCGGAAACCCTCGGCGATGGTGAGACCCGTGAGGGCCACACGCAGGCGATTGCCCGGGGGCTCGTTCATCTGACCGTAGACCATCGCGACCTTGTCGAGAACGTTCGAATCCTTCATCTCGTGGTAGAAGTCGTTGCCCTCGCGGGTCCGCTCGCCCACGCCTGCGAACACCGACAGTCCCGAGTGTTCCTTGGCAATGTTGTTGATGAGTTCCATCATGTTCACGGTCTTGCCGACGCCGGCCCCGCCGAAAAGGCCGACCTTGCCGCCCTTGGCGAACGGGCATACCAGATCAATCACCTTGATGCCGGTCTCGAGCAACTCCTGCGAGGGCGACAGTTCGTCATAGCTCGGTGCGCGCCGGTGGATGGGGGCCCGCTCGTCGGTCGCGACAGGTCCTGCCTCGTCGATCGGGTTGCCGAGCACGTCCATGATGCGACCGAGGGTCGCCGTGCCAATCGGCACTGAGATCGGTTTGCCGGTGTTCTGGATCACCATCCCGCGGCGCAGTCCGTCGGAGCTGCCCAGTGCGATGGTGCGCACCACACCGTCGCCGAGTTGCTGCTGCACCTCGAGCGTCAGGGCCGTGCCCTCCATCTTCAGGGCGTGATAGATCCCCGGCATGTGCTCGCGCGGAAATTCCACGTCGACCACGGCCCCGATACACTGAACAATTTTGCCATCAGCCATCTGATTTCCTTTTTGCTGCCATCCCCGCAGGGCGCTGGCACTGACGAAGTTGATTACATGCGTTGATTAAATGAATTCCATCATACGGCGGCGGCACCGCTGACGATCTCCGAGAGCTCCTTGGTGATCGCCGCCTGACGCGTCTTGTTGTAGATCAGCTTCAACTCGCCGATGACACTGCCCGCATTGTCCGTTGCGGCCTTCATCGCGACCATGCGGGCCGACTGTTCCGAGGCCATGTTCTCAGTCACGGCCTGGTAGACCAGCGCTTCGACATAGCGGGTCATGAGTTCGTCGACCACGCCCTTGGCGTCGGGCTCGTAGATGTAGTCCCAGCTGTGGCTGCGCCGCTCCTCCTCGGTCTGCTGCAGCCGCTCGGCTGTCAGCGGCAGGAGCTGCTCGAGAACCGGCTCCTGCCTCATCGTGTTGATGAAGCGCGTGTAACACAGATAGACCGCGGTCAGGCGCCCGGCGGCGTAGGCATCGAGGAGCACCTTCACCGGTCCGATCAGTTTGTCCAGATGCGGGGTGTCACCGAGCTGGACGGCGTGGGCGACGACCTTGATACCGACACGCTGGGCAAAGCCAAAACCCTTGTTACCCACGGCGACCGCCTCGGGCTTTATGCCCTTGGCATCAAGCTCCCTGACCTTGTTGGTCAGGGCGCGCAGCACATTGGTGTTAAGACCCCCGCACAGGCCCTTGTCGGTCGTCACGACGATGAATCCGGCCACCTGGGCGGTGCTGTGCTCGACCAGAAACGGATGGACATACTCCGGGTTGGCGAGCGCGAGGTGCGCAGCGATGTTGCGGATCTTGTCTGCATAAGGGCGCGCCGCGCGCATGCGCTCCTGCGCCTTGCGCATCTTCGAGGCGGCCACCATCTCCATCGCCTTGGTGATCTTCTTGGTGTTCTCGACGCTCTTGATTTTGCCGCGAATCTCTTTGCCGACTGCCATCTTCTTTGCTCCGTGCGAAAGCCCCCTCAAGGACTAGTAGGATCCGGTCTTCTTGAATTCCGTGATCGCGGCGGTCAATTCGGACTCGGCATCCTTGTCGAGCTGCTTGGAGTCGTCGAGCCTGGTGAGGAGTGCCGCGTGGTTGGCCTTCAGATGCGCATGCAGGCCCGCTTCGAAGGGCAGCACACGCTTGACCTCGATGTCGTCAAGAAACCCCTTGTTCACGGCGAACAGGGATGCACCCATCAGGGCGATCGAAAGCGGCGAGTACTGCGGCTGCTTGAGCAGCTCGGTGACGCGCGCGCCCCGGTCGAGCTGCTTGCGGGTCGCCTCATCGAGGTCGGAGGCGAACTGCGCAAAGGCGGCCAGCTCGCGATACTGGGCAAGGTCGGTGCGGATCCCGCCCGACAGTCCCTTGATCAGCTTGGTCTGGGCGGCGCCCCCGACCCGGGACACCGAGATACCGGCATTGATGGCGGGCCGCACGCCCGAGTTGAACAGGCTCGTCTCGAGAAAGATCTGACCATCTGTGATCGAGATCACATTGGTCGGCACGAACGCCGAGACGTCGCCGGCCTGGGTCTCGATGATCGGCAGGGCGGTGAGCGAGCCGGTCTTGCCCTTCACGGCGCCGTTGGTGAACTGTTCGACATAGTCGGGATTGACCCGGGCCGCGCGCTCGAGCAGGCGCGAGTGGAGATAGAAGACGTCGCCGGGGTAGGCTTCACGACCCGGCGGGCGGCGCAGCAGCAGCGACACCTGGCGGTAGGCCACAGCCTGCTTGGAGAGGTCATCATAGATGATGAGCGCATCCTGGCCGCGGTCTCGGAAGTACTCGCCCATGGTGCAGCCCGAGTAGGCGGCCACGAACTGCATGGCGGCCGATTCGGACGCCGAGGCGGCGACCACGATCGTGTACTCCATCGCACCATGCTGCTCGAGAGCACGCACGACGTTCTTAATCGACGACGCCTTCTGGCCGATGGCGACGTAGATGCAGGTCATGCCCTGGCCCTTCTGGTTGATGATCGCGTCGATCGCCACCGCGGTCTTGCCGGTCTGGCGGTCGCCAATGATCAGTTCGCGCTGGCCGCGTCCGATGGGTACCATCGCGTCGATCGACTTCAGACCGGTTTGCATCGGCTGGGAGACCGACTGGCGCGCGATCACGCCGGGAGCGATCTTCTCGATCGCATCGGTCATCTTGGCATTGACCGGGCCCTTGCCATCGATGGGCTGACCGAGCGCATCGACGACGCGGCCGATCAGTTC
The DNA here is from genome assembly GCA_003136595.1 of Burkholderiales bacterium. Taxonomy (GTDB): domain Bacteria; phylum Pseudomonadota; class Gammaproteobacteria; order Burkholderiales; family Burkholderiaceae_D; genus BOG-994. The sequence continues at coordinate 13,477 of PLEY01000150.1, read as the reverse complement.
CGGACCGACCGGCACTTCCAGGATCCGGCCGGTGCACTTGACCGTATCGCCTTCCGAGATGTGCTCATACTCGCCGAGAATCACGGCACCGACCGAGTCGCGCTCGAGGTTCAGGGCGAGTCCGAAGGTATTGCCGGGAAACTCCAGCATCTCGCCCTGCATGGCATTGGACAATCCATGCACGCGCACGATGCCGTCGGTCACCGACACCACGGTCCCCTCATTACGAACTTCCGCGCTGGCGCCAAGGCCCTCGATACGGCTTTTGATCAGTTCACTGATTTCAGAAGGATTCAGGTGCATCTCGGACTCCAAATAAGGTGCTACTTCGCCCGACGGCCGCCCGCGGCGGCGCCCGGCCTGTCTATGCGGTTAGGGCCACGCGCATCTGCTCGAGGCGGGTGCGGATCGACGTGTCCAGGACTTCATCATTGACCACGACGCGCACGCCCCCGATGAGCGAGGGATCCACCGTGACCGAAGGTGTCAGCTTCACCTTGAACTTCTTCTCGAGCGCGGCGATGAGATCACTCACCTGGACTTCTGTCATCGGAAAGGCGCTGTAGATCGCAGCGTCCGCCGAGCCCTGGCCTGCGTTCTTCAGTGCGTGGAACTGCTCTGCGATCTCGGGCATGAAGGCAAGCCGGCCATTGTCGATGAGCGTCGTGATGAAGTTTGCGGCGGTATCCTTGACCGGCACGCCCAACACGCCTACAAACACGCCATAGACCTGTGCCGGGGAGAGCTTGGGATTGCTGATGACGGCCTGCATGTCTGGATTGCCGGCCACGTCGGCCATCCGGCTCACCAGTTCAGCCCACGCGTCCAGGTCGCCCTCGGCAGCCACGCGATAGAGCGCCTCGGCGTAGGGCCTGGCGATGGTGGAGAGCTCAGCCATGGTGTGCCCTACAGTTCACGGGCGAGCCCGCTGAGGAGTTCGGCGTGCACCTTGGCATCGACCTCGCGACGCAGGATCTTCTCGGCGCCCGCCACCGCAAGCGCTGCGACCTGATCGCGCAAGGCGGCCTTGGCGCGCTCGACTTCCTGGTCGATCTCGCCCCGCGCGCCCGCCAGTATACGTTCGCCTTCCTGCTTGGCGACCGAGCGCGCCTCCTCCACGATGGCCGCGGCGCGCTGTTCACTCTTGGCGATCAGTTCGGCAGCCTGACGCCGGGCCAGGACGAGTTCCTCGTTGGACCGCTTCGCAGCCTGTTCGAGATCCGCCTTGGCCCGATCAGCCGCGGCAAGACCTTCGGCGATCTTGCCGGCGCGTACATCCATGGCCGTCTTCAGCGGCGGCCATACATACTTCATCGTGATCACGATGAAGAGGCCAAACCAGATGGCCTGACCGATTAGAGTAGCGCCAATGTTCACGCTAGCCTCCTTGTGAGTTGAGCGGGATACCGATTAGCCCTGGACCAGCGCGATGAACGGATTCGCAAACAGCAGGTAGAGCGCGATACCCACGCCGATCATCGTGACCGCGTCGAGAAGACCGGCGACGATGAACATCTTCACCTGCAGTGTCGGAATCATCTCGGGCTGACGGGCCGATCCTTCAAGGAAGCGTCCGCCAAGAATACCGAAGCCGATTGCGGTGCCAAGGGCCCCAGCGCCAATCAGGATCGCGACCGCGATGGATACATTGCCCAACAACACCGATAAGGCTGCTTGCATTTTTCTCTCCTTCTGAGCAGATTTGAATCAAAACATTGAAAAATTCGAGGGGCGGTCCGGGTCAGCCGTGCGTTTCAGTGGCCATCGCCATATACACGATGGTCAGCATCATGAACACGAAGGCCTGGAGCGTGATGATCAGGATGTGGAACAGGGCCCAGGGAAGCGCGAGGGGCAGCTGGAACACCCCAAGCAGCGAAATCAGGATGAAGACCATCTCGCCGGCGTACATGTTGCCGAACAGACGCAGGGCGAGCGAGATGGGTTTGGCGATGTCCTCGATGAGCCGAAACAGCACGTTGAGCGGAAACAGCCAGGGGCCGAAAGGCACCGTGAACACCTCATGGAGCCAGCCGCCCACGCCCTTGTAGCGAAGGTTGTATGACATCATCAGGACAAACACCGTGAGCGACATGCCGAAGGTGAGGTTCGGGTCGGTGGTGGGGACGAACTTGAAGTGCTCGACCCCGATGCGCGTGGACACCTGGGGCAGGAAATCGACCGGCACGAGGTCGACCGCATTCATGAGGAACACCCAGACGAAGATGGTGATGGCAAGCGGAGTGATGAGCTTGCTTTCCCCATGGAAGGTGTCGCGCACCTGCTGGTCGACGAAGCCCGTCACCATCTCGACCAGGTTCTGCCAGGCCGGGGGCACGCCGGCCGTCGCCTGGCGCGCGATCAACGCCATGCCGATGAAGGCGAACAGTCCCACCGCACCCGAGACCAACAGGGTGTCTATGTGCCAAGTCCAAAATCCGTGGCCCACCGTCCAGTTGGTCAGATGGTGGGAGATGTATTCGCTGCTGGTCGGAGCGCCTTCGATTGCCATCGTGGTCAGTGCAAAGATTATCGATCAATCAGGAGCGCCGCCCAATAGACGAGCAGCGCAGCCACATAGGTCAGAAACAGCCATGGCGCCGACACGTCCCGATACAGCACGAACGTGAGGGCGAACAGGCCCAGCGTTCCCGCGGTCTTGTAGGCCTCGGCTCCATACTGCGCACGCAACAGCCGTTTGGGGTCGGAACCGACCACGGCCACCATGCGCGCGGCGTACAGGATGGCGGGGATGAACGCGATCGCCCCCCCGATGGCAGCTGACAGCGCAGCCGTCCGTCCCTTCACCGCGTACAGGGTCGCCGCGATGACCAGCGACACGAGAACCTGCGCCCCAATTATTCTGGCCAACCGGGCGAACCTGCCCATGGCAAGCCCCTTGGCAAGCACTTGACCGTTCACGGCCAAACCCCGACCGCAAAACCTTCGAAGTATAAGCCAGCAGCCAAGCGCCGGTCAAGAAACGGGCGCGCCAGAGCACCCGGCGCGCGCGCGCTAAAGAAAGCGCGGATTCGGCCGAAATCCCTGGTGGGGCCGATGTAAGTGTCCTGGCAGGATGCAGGCAAGGAAGGATCGCTTGGAAGCACGACTTAGGTGACGTACGGCGCGGCCTTTGGCAGCGCGAGCAGGGCCGATCCGGCAGGGTGAGCGGGGGGCGCGGGAAGCGCTGAGGGGCAGGCGATCATACGCGGGCCAAATCGAGGCGTCAACGCAACACAAGGGTAGCGCCAGCGCAGGAGATCTTGCTGCTGGATGCTAGAGTTTAATTTCCGTAGGTTCTGGATCAGGGGTGGCGGTAATGCACGTCCCAAAAGTGGCGCAGGAAGATTTCGCGATTCATTGGCCCGAGCCTCCCCATGTCAAATTCCGGGATGCAGGCCAGGGCGATGAGGCATGCGAGATCGAGTTCAGAAACGGGGCCAAGGAAACCGGATCCCTCCTTCATTTCACAGGGCGCGAACCCTTCTTCATTTTCCGTCCAAACCGCTCGCACAGCCTGCACAACGAGAAGATTCTCGTGAAGATGGCCAATGTCCGGCAGATGCGGCTCACGCGGCCGGTGGCGATGACCCCGATCGACGACACCGCCCTCGGGCAGACCAACGCCATCTTCACACCTGCCGAGATCCAGGTCTACAACGTTGAGTTCAACGATGGCGAGATCACCTCGGGTGAGACAGCCGGCTATGTGAAACTCGCCACCGGGCTATACCTGTTCTTCCAGGGGGATCCTGGTCATCTGTCGCGCGTGTTCATACCAGAAGACTCGATCGCCTACTTCCAGGTCGGCGACCCGATCGGCAAGCTGCTCGTCGAGGAGAACGTCGTCAGCGAGGAGCAGTTGAAAGTCGCCGTCGAGAAGCAGCAGGAAATGCGCAGACTGGTGTTGGGCGATTACCTGATCGAGCAGGGCTACATCACGGCCGAGCATCTTGAGGAGGCGCTCGCCTATCAGAAGATCAAGCCGAGCCTGCGGCTCGGCGAAGCCCTGATCGAGCTTGGACATCTCTCCGGCGATGCGCTGCAGGCGGCGCTCGCCCGTCAGCGCGCCAATCGCGGTCGCCCGCTTGGCCAGATCCTGGTCGACATGGGAGTGCTCGATCCGGACACGCTAAAGAAGGTGCATGCCAAGAAACTGGGCCTGCCGTTTGTCAGCCTTGCCAATTTCAAGATCAACCCAGATGCCTTGCAACTGGTTCCGGCCACGGCGGCACGCCGGCTCGGCGTGGTGCCGCTCGCCGTCGAGGATGGCGCACTGATCGTTGCGACCCCGGGACAGCCCGATTCGCAGGCGCTCTCCGAACTCGGGCTGATCGCCCGCATGCGCGTGGTCCCGGTGATCGCCTCGGGGGACGAGATCCGCGCCAAGCAGACAGAATTCTATGGTGAGGCCGTCGAGACCATCGAGGGCCCGATTGCCGATCCGAGCTCGATCCAGTTTGCCCATAGCAGTGTACCGGGTGCGGACGCGGGCCCCTTGGCCGAGGCGGTCGAGCAGCTCATCTCCCGGGACAAGCCGCTCGAGATGAGCGAGACGGTACCGCTCGAGTCGGAGCGCGTGCTGCTCGAGGTCGTCGGGCGCATGATCTCTGGAGCGCTCACGGGGGGTGAACTGCACCTGCGCATCGAATCTGAGGGGGCCACCCGCCGCACCCAGATCCGCTTTCGCAAGGACCGCCCCCACTAGCTCGGGCGAGCGCCGGGGACGGCCCCCTAGACATGAATATCCTGATCGTCGATGACTCGGCAACGATGCGTGTGGGCCTCGCGCGCATGATCGAACGCATGGGTCACGACGCACGCGTGGCGATCGGCGGCAGCGACGCCTTGCGGATCTACCAGAACGAGCGTCCGGACATGATCCTGCTCGACGTCCTGATGGACGAGATGGACGGCTATCACGTTGCTCGGGAGATCCGCTCCTTGGCTGGCGAGACCTGGGTGCCGATCATTTTTCTGTCCTCGCGCGAGGAGGACCAGGACCTCGAGCGCGGCATCGAGGCGGGGGGCGACGACTACCTCGTCAAGCCCGTCAGTTTCGTGGTGCTGCACTCCAAGATCCGCGCCATGCAGCGCATCGACGAGATGCGCAGAAAGCTCGTACGCGTCACCGATGAACTCGAGGCTGCGAACCGTGAGCTGGCCCGTCTGTCTCATCACGACGGACTGACCGGCATCCCGAACCGGCGCTTTCTGGATGAGCGCCTGGCCGCCGAGATCGACTCGGCGCAGCGCAACCAGAAACCCCTGTCGCTGCTTCTCATCGACGTCGACCATTTCAAGGCCTTCAACGACCAGTACGGGCATCCAATGGGCGACGCCTGCCTGATCGATGTCGCTCACGCCTTAAGGCGCGCCTGCCGCCGCGCGACCGACATGGCGGCCCGCTACGGCGGTGAGGAATTCGTCGTATTGTTGCCGAACTGCACCGCGGTCGGTGCCCAGCGTGCCGCAGTGACGATCCTCGAGGCGATCCGGACCCTGTCGATTCCGCACGCCAAGTCGGAACATGCCCGGGTTACCGTGAGCATCGGCGTGTATACGGTGATCCCGGCGCGCAACGCTCAGGCAGCGGCACTCCTCGCAAGCGCCGACCTCGCGCTCTATTCGGCCAAGCAGTCCGGGCGGGACCGGGTGGCCGTGCACCAGGAACTTGAACAAAGCAACGCGCATTCCCCTTCCTAGCGGAGCGCCACGAAGGGGTCTCGCCGCACTGCGGCGCTGGTGGTCGACGCCGCACCGGGCGTGATGGATATTCACCACCGTGGAAGTGCCTTGCGGACGTGCGTGGCGGGACACTTCATGGCGCAGGCTAAGGAAAGCGCCGGGGTCAGCCCGGCGTCCCACCCGCCGGTCCCTTCAGACGGGCGATCAGGCCGTCGAGCGCGTCAAGCCCGGAATAGTCGATCACGATCTGGCCGCCCTGGCGCGCGCGCGCTTTGATCGTGACCCGGGTTGCGAGAGCATCGGAGAGTTCCTCCTCCAGACGGGCCAGATCGCGCGACTTGCCCGCTTCCTTGGCGCTCGGGGCGAGGGCGAAGGTGGCCCCCAGACGAGTCACCATGCGTTCGGTCTCACGCACGGACAGGCGTTTGGCTGCCACCTGGTTGGCAAGGTTGATCTGGTCGGCCGCATCGACGCCAAGCAAGGCCCGGGCATGCCCCATGTCCAGATCCCCCGCCATGAGCATGGTCTGAACAGGGCGGGCCAGATTCAGCAGGCGCAGCAGATTGGAGGTCGCGCTACGGGAGCGGCCGATGGCCTGGGCGGCCTGTTCGTGCGTCATGCCAAACTCGTCGAGCAGGCGCTGAACGCCCTGCGCTTCCTCGAGCGGGTTCAAATCCTCGCGCTGGATGTTTTCGATGAGCGCCATGACCGCGGCCGCCTCGTCGGGAACCTCACGCACGAGCACCGGCACCTCGGTCAGCCCCGCGATGGCCGCGGCACGCATGCGACGCTCACCGGCGATCACCTCGTAGCGGCCGCCGCCGAGCGGCCGAACGAGGATCGGTTGCATCAGCCCCTGGCTGCGGATTGAGGCAGCGAGTTCTGCGAGCGCGCCCTCGTCCATCTGGGTGCGTGGCTGATATTTACCGGCTTGCAGCACGTCCAGCGCCAGGACATGAGGCGCGCCCGAGGCGGGTTGCGCAGCGTCCGCTCTCGCCGTGTCACCCAACAGGGCTTCGAGCCCGCGGCCGAGGCCTTTTTTCTTGATCATGGCTACCTGAAGGTCAATCTCGTGATTCACGCCGTCGCCGGACTGGAGGAGCCGGCGCGGCTCTGGGATGCCTCAGCGCGCCGAAAGCGCTCGATCATCTCGACGGCAAATGCGACGTAGGCCTGGGCGCCCTTGCTGGCTCGATCGAAGACCACGCCCGGCATGCCGTAGCTCGGTGCCTCGGCGAGCCGGACGTTGCGGGGTACCAGGGTCGCAAACACCTTGTCTCCGAAGTGCGCTTCGAGCTGGGCCGATACCTGCAGCGCGAGCGTGGAACGGGGGTCAAACATGACCCGCAACAGGCCGATGATCTCGAGATCGCCATTGAGGTTGCGGTGCACTTGCTTGATGGTGTTGACGAGGTCCGACAGCCCCTCGAGCGCGTAGTACTCGCATTGCATCGGAATGATGACCCCGTGCGCCGCGCACAGGCCGTTCAAGGTCAAGAGGGAGAGTGCCGGCGGGCAGTCGATGAGGATGAAATCGTAGTCCTGTTCGTGCACCTTGAGCGCCCGCTTGAGCCGAGTCTCGCGCTCATCGATCTCGACCATCTCGACCTCTGCGCCGGCCAGTTCGCGATTTGCCGGCAGGACATCGTAACCGCCGCTTTCCGAGCGTTGGCGTGCCGAGGCGATCGAACACAATCCCAGCAGAACTTGATAGACGCTGCTGGCGAGCCCGCGCTTGTCGACCCCGCTGCCCATGGTCGCATTGCCCTGCGGATCGAGATCCACCAGCAGAACTCTCTGGCCGCTCGCCGCGAGCGCCGCCGCAAGGTTGACCGTGGTGGTGGTCTTGCCCACGCCACCCTTCTGATTCGCGATCGAGAAAATCTTTGCCATGGATGTCTGCTTGGTGTGGCTCAAGGTTCAGGGGGCCCGAGCGCCGCGAAACCCGGACGGCAGGGCGGCAGGCTCGCCAATGTAGGGCTACGAGGCCGCCCGCGCAGACGGTACCGTGCCGGGCGCGTCACGACGTGCCCGTTTCGGGCTTGCCGATGACGAGGGCACAACGGGCAGCATGGAGCCCGGGGACAGTGAGCGCAAGCGTCTCCCGGACCTGCCAGGGCGCCGGCAGGCCGGCGATCTCTGCAGCACTGGGCGCGCCCTTCATCGCGACGAAAACGCCACCCGGCCGGATCTGCGCGGCCGCGAGCCGCACCAGATCCGAGAGACTGGAAAAGGCCCTCGAGGCAATACAGTCATAGTTCTCGTCGACAGTAAGCGCTTCCACACGGGCATGGTTGACCCGTACCGACAGGCCCAGTTCGCCCTTGACCTGGGTCAGGAAGGCGGTCTTCTTTTGCACGGCATCGACGAGTGTCACGGCGAGTTCCGGTATTGCAATCGCCAGAACAAGCCCGGGAAGCCCCGCGCCGCTTCCCACGTCGAGAAGCGTTCGAGAACCAAGACGCCGGATGAGGGGGACGATTGCGAGGCTGTCGAGCACATGGTGCGTCAGCATCTTCTGCCTTTCGCGAACAGCGCTCAAGTTATAGACGGCGTTCCACTTGTCGAGGAGGTCGAGATAGCCGAGCAGCTGGGTCTCCTGGCGGGCGTCAAGGCCGACCCCCAAAGCCGCCGCGCCCATGTGCAGAACCCCTTCGAGCGGTTCAAGAAGTGCCACGGACACTATGCAGCCTGCTCGGTGCCGGCGGGCCGACTCCGCCCCAGTCCCCGCTTCAAATGGACGAGCAGCAGGGATATGGCAGCTGGCGTCACGCCAGAAATACGAGCGGCCTGGCCCAGGGTTTCCGGTCGCTGCGCCGAAAGCTTCTGCCTTACTTCAAAGGACAGGCCGCGCACCGCTGCGTAATCAAGGTCTGCTGGCAGGTGCAGCGCCTCGTAGTGCGCGTGCCGGCTTACTTCTGTCGCCTGACGCGCAATGTAGCCGGCGTATTTGACCTGGATCTCGACCTGTTCGGCCACCGCCCCATCCGCCAAGCCGATCCCGGCAAGCGGCTCCCCATTCGGCGCGCGCAGACTCATGAGGTCTCGATACCTCACCTCAGGTCGGCGCAGCAGCTCAACAAGGTTGTAGTCGCGCTCGAGGGGCTGGCCAAGTACTCGTAGCGCCTCGTCGACAGACAGGTTCCTTGGGGTCGCCCAGAGCGATTCGAGGCGCTGTGTTTCACGTGAAACCTGGTCCTGCTTTCGGGCACATGCCGTAAAGCGCGTCTCGTCGACGACCCCGAGTTGATGACCTATCTCCGTCAGTCGAGCGTCGGCGTTGTCTTCGCGGAGGGACAAGCGGTACTCCGCGCGGCTTGTGAACATGCGATACGGCTCCTGAACACCACGCGTGACCAGGTCATCGACGAGGACCCCGAGGTAGGCCTGATCGCGCCGTGGCCACCAGGGCTCCGCGCCCTGCGCACTTCTCGCGGCGTTCACCCCGGCAAGGAGGCCCTGGGCTGCAGCTTCCTCGTAGCCCGTCGTACCATTGATCTGACCCGCAAAGAAGAGGCCCTGTATGGCGCGGGTCTCCAGGGACAACTTCAGACCGCGAGGATCGAAGTAATCGTACTCGATCGCATAGCCCGGGCGAACGATGTGGGCATTTTCCAGCCCGGGAATGCTGCGCACCAATTCGAGTTGGACATCGAAGGGGAGGCTGGTCGAGATGCCATTGGGGTAGAACTCGTGTGTGTGGAGTCCCTCCGGCTCAAGGAAGATCTGGTGGGAGTTCTTGCCCGCAAAACGATGAATCTTGTCCTCTATGCTTGGGCAATAGCGAGGGCCCACCCCTTCTATCACGCCGGTGTAGAGGGGCGAGCGGTCGAGTCCGGCACGGATGATGTCGTGGCTGCGCTCGCTCGTGTGGGTAATCCAGCACGGCAGCTGTTGGGGATGCATCGCCCCGTCGCCCAAGAAGGAGAAGACCGGAATGGGGTCCCGATCTCCAGGCTGCTCCTCCAGTCTCGAGAAATCGATGGTCCGTCCGTCGAGCCGGGGCGGGGTGCCTGTCTTCAGGCGCCCTTGGGGCAAAGCGAGTTCGCGTAGTCGGGCAGCGAGTGAAACCGAGGGCGCCTCGCCCGCCCGCCCTGCGGCATGACTGGCCAATCCCACGTGGATCTTGCCATTCAGGAAGGTTCCCGCGGTCAGAACGACAGCGCGGCCCTGAAAGCGTATCCCAAGCTGCGTGACCACACCCACCACACGGCTACCGGGACCGTCTCCCTCCAAGAGGAGATCATCGACGGCCTGCTGGAAAAGCCACAGATTGGGTTGCGTCTCAAGCCTGGTTCGGATCGCCTGGCGATACAGGACCCGGTCCGCCTGTGCGCGCGTGGCGCGTACTGCGGGACCCTTGCTTGCGTTCAGGATCCGGAACTGGATCCCTGCCGCGTCGGTGGCGAGCGCCATTGCACCCCCAAGGGCATCGATTTCCTTGACCAGATGCCCCTTGCCGATACCCCCGATGGACGGGTTACATGACATCTGCCCGAGCGTTTCGATGCTGTGGGTGAGTAGCAGGGTTTTCTGGCCGATGCGGGCCGAGGCGAGCGCGGCCTCGGTGCCGGCGTGCCCACCACCGACCACGATGACATCGAATTCTTTGGGAAATTGCATGGTGAAGCTGCTTAGTTGGGGCTTCGGGCCGAATCCGGCAAGGGGCAGATTATGACGCAATCCCATCCCGCCGACCACCTTTGGGTCGGGGCGCGCACCGTCTGGTGCCGTCAATTTCCCGGTGGCGTTTCACGTGAAACAGCGCACGCTGGCGCGGGCATCAGGCGAACCCCATCGGCCAAACCACAGCAGTCGACCCACATCCGCCGAAGCGGGCCGTGTTCCACGTGGAACATCGCCCGGAACGCGATCCACGGCGCTAGGTTGCCGGGCGGGCCAGGCGCCGCGCCTCGCGCCGGCTCGTGAACGCCTGGATCTCGCCCACAAACCCGCGGCGAAACGACATCACGCACACCACGAAGATCGCACCGATGATGACCGAGACCCAGGAGCCGACGCGCTCCGAGAGGTACTGCTGCAGGGAGATGACGAGGCCCGCTCCGAGTACCGGCCCAAGAAACGTGCCGGTGCCCCCGAGAAGGGTCATGAGGATGACCTCGCCCGAGGCTGATTGAGACACGTCTGAGAGCGTCGCAAATCCCAGATTCAGTGCGTTGAGCGTGCCGGCCAGACCGCTCACGGCCGCCGACAGCACGAACGCCACCAGCTTATAACGCCCGACCTTGTATCCCAGGGAAATTGCGCGCGGCTCGTTTTCCCGGATGGCCTTCAGGACCTGTCCGAAGGGCGAATGCACCACGCGCCAGATGAAGAGGTAGACCAGCACGAACACCGCCAGCACGAAATAGTACATGACGGTGTCAGAACTGAGCGAAATGAGGCCGAGGAGGCTGCCGCGCGGCACCCCCTGCAGGCCGTTCTCACCCCCGGTGAAGGGTGCCTGCAAGCAGACGAAATACACGAGCTGGCCGAGCGCTAAGGTGATCATGGTGAAGTAGATGCCCTGGCGCCGGATCGCGATAGCCCCGATCAGAAGTCCGAGCATCGTCGCCGCCAGAACCCCGGCGCCAATCGCCTCGACGGTTCCCCAGGACTGGTTCGCAACCAGCCAACTCGTGACGTAGCCGGCCGAGCCAAAGTACGCCGCATGACCGAACGAGAGCATCTTGGTGAAGCCCAGGAGCAGGTTGAAGGCACACGCAAACATGGCAAAGCACAGCAGCTTCATCATGAAGACCGGATACAGCCCAACCAACGGGGCCGCAAGCGCGAGCACGCCCAGTGCGAGATAGATGAAGAGGGTGACGCGCATCGGCTCATTCCTTCCCAAACAGCCCTGCGGGACGCCAGATCAGGACGATCGCCATGATCACGAAGACCACAATGTTCGATGCCTCCGGATAGATCACCTTGGTGAAGCCCTCGATGAGGCCGAGCACGAGCCCGCTCACAATCGTGCCGAGGATCGAGCCCATGCCCCCGATCACCACCACCGCGAACACAACGATCACCAATGACGAGCCCATCAGGGGGTTGACCTGGATCACCGGGGCCGAGAGCACCCCGGCGAGCGCCGCCAGCGCGACGCCCCCTCCATAGGTGAACATCACCATGACGGGCACGTTGATTCCGAACGCCTGCACGAGTCGCGCATTTTCCGTCGCCGCCCGTAGCGTCGCCCCAAGGCGGGTGCGTTCGATCACAAACCAGGTGGTAAAGCAAACCAGGAGCGAGGCGCCGATGACCCAGGCCCGATAGATCGGCAACACCATGAAACCGAGATTCAGCGCCCCGACCAGGGCTGAGGGCACCGGATAAGACTGTCCGGACGACCCGAATCGGTAGCGCAGCACCCCTTCGGCGATGAGCGCGATGCCAAAAGTCAGCAACAGACCGTACAGGGGGTCAAGCCGATAAAGGTGCCGCAGGAACAGGCGCTCGATGATCACCCCCAGAATCCCGACGGCCAGCGGCGCCAAAAGCAGCGCGAACCAGTAGTTCAGGCCGAACTGGTCCAGTGCGAACCAGGCCGCATAGGCCCCCAGCATGTAGAAGGCCCCGTGGGCGAAGTTCACGACCCCAAGCAGTCCAAAAATGACTGCAAGGCCAAGACTCAGCAGCGCATAGAACGAGCCGTTGACAAGGCCCAGCATAAGCTGCCCGAGGATCACCGGAAGCGGAAAACCGAACACCGTCATAGAGCGCCAAGGTCTGCGATATCACGCCATCACACCGGGACTCCCCCCGGCTGGGATCAGGCACCGCGGCGCAACCGCGGCGCCCGGGCTGCCAGCTACTTTTTTACGAGCGAACAGGTCTCGTCGGCGTGCGCGCCGTACGCTTCCTCGCCCGACATGGTCTTGATGAGCTTGTAGTAGTCCCAGGGATACTTCGACTCGGCAGGGGTCTTCACCTGCATCACATACATCTCATGGACCATCAGTCCGTCTTCGCGGATGTAGCCGTTCTTCGCGAACATGTCGTTGATCTTGCTCTTCTTCAATTCAGCCATGACCTTGTCCGGATCCGTTGAGCCGACCGCCTTGACCGCCTTCAGGTACACCAGGGTGGCCGAGTAGTAGGCCGCCTGGTTCATGGTCGGTTCGCGCTTCATCTTCTCGAAGAAGCGCTTGCCGAACGCACGCGTCTCCTCGTTCAGGTCCCAGTACCAGCCCGTGGTGAGATACAGGCCCTGGGCAGTGTTCAAACCGAGACTGTGGATGTCGCTGATGAAGGCAAGCAGTGCCGCTGGCTTCATCGTCTTGGTGATGCCGAACTCGTTGGCGGCCTTCAGTGAATTGGAGAAGTCATTGCCCGCATTGGCAAGACCCAGCACCTGGGCGCCCGATCCCTGCGCCTGTAGCAGGAAGGATGAGAAGTCCGCCGCGCCCAGCGGCACCCGAACCGAGCCCACCGACTTGCCGCCGTTTGCGGTCACCACCTTGGTTGCGGCATCCTGGAGCTGGGTGCCAAAGGCATAATCCGCCGTAAGGAAATACCAGGACTTGCCGCCGTTCTTGACGATCGTACTCGCGGTCCCGTTCGCGAGCGCCGTCGTGTCATAGGCGTAGTGGATCGAGTAGGGCGTGCAGTCCACACCTGTCAGGGACGCGCCGGCCGCACCAATGGCGATGAATGGAACCTTCTTGGCCCCCGCAACCTTCGCCATCGCGATGCTAACGCCCGTGTTGGAGCCCCCGAGAATCATGTTCACGCCGTTCTGATCGGCCCATTCCCTGAACTTCGAGGCTCCGATATCCGGCTT
>PLEY01000178.1 GCA_003136595.1 Burkholderiales bacterium | reverse complement strand
GTCGGCGATCTCGATGATCGAGATGTCGAAAGTGCCGCCGCCCAGGTCATAGACGGCGATCTTGCGATCACCCTTGCCCTGCTTGTCAAGACCGAAGGCGAGCGCCGCGGCGGTCGGCTCATTGATGATGCGCTTGACCTCGAGGCCGGCGATACGACCCGCGTCCTTGGTGGCCTGACGCTGGCTGTCGTTGAAATAGGCCGGCACGGTGATGACGGCCTCGGTCACTTCCTCGCCGAGATAGTCCTCGGCGGTCTTTTTCATCTTGCGCAGCACCTCGGCCGAGATCTGCGGCGGAGCGAGCTTCTTGGCCCGTACCTCGACCCAGGCGTCGCCGTTGTCGGCCTTGACGATCTTGTAGGGCATGAGGTCCAGGTCCTTCTGGACTTCCTTCTCCTCGAACTTCCGGCCGATCAGGCGTTTCACCGCATAGATCGTATTCTGCGGATTGGTCACCGACTGGCGCTTGGCCGGCGCACCGACCAGGATCTCCCCGTCCTCCATGTAGGCGATGACGGAAGGCGTGGTCCGCGCACCCTCGCTGTTTTCGATTACCTTGGGCTGACCGGCCTCCATGATTGCCACGCAGGAATTGGTCGTACCGAGGTCAATGCCGATGATCTTTCCCATCTTCTTCTCCTTGCTAGTGCTGCCCGCTGCCAGGCAACCTCTCGTTGTCGAATTTCATCTTGAATCTGGAGCAATCCCCTCCGAATTCAAGGGTTATTTGCACCGATTTACGAATTCAGGACCGGGGGGCACTCACTGGCTGGCCGCGCCACCTGCCTGAGACACCGTCACCAGGGCGGGCCGCAGCACCCGGTCCGAGAGGGCCCAGCCCTTCTGGAGCACGCTGACGACGTGATTCGGGGCCAAGTCCGGGGCCGATTGTGCGGAAATCGCCTGGTGCAGATGGGGATCGAATTTCTCACCCAGAGGATTGATCGCCACGAGCCGGTTCTTCTCGAAGGCGCTGGCAAGCTGGCGCAGCGTCAGCTCCACGCCTTCGCGCAGCTTTGCGACATCGGCGGTCGGATCCGCAAGGGCTGCCTCGAGGCTGTCGTAGACGGGCACCAAGGATTCGGCGAACGACTCGATGCCGAACTTGCGCGCCTTGGCGACATCCTCCTGGGCCCGCCGCCTGATGTTCTCGAGCTCGGCCTTGGCTCTTAGGAAGGACTCGTAATGCTCCTCGGCCTTGGCCTGGGCCGCCGCGAGTTCGGTGTTCAGGTCGCGGACCGGGTCGCTCGCCCCGATCGAGCCTTCATGGGCTGTGGCGCCGGCTCCTCGACCGTCTGCGTCGTCGGAATGGCCCGAATTCTGTTCTGGTTCCTGCATCACGGACTCCGCTCGTTTTTTTGAATGTTCGGCAGCGCTCACGCCACCTGCACCGTCAAATTGGGGGCAGGTGCGCGCGTTTCAAGCGCCCACGCGGATTTCCCCACCAAAAATCCGCGGCGGCACGGCGATTCCCCGGATGCGTGGCCGCCTGGTGTAATTCGTTACACCTCTTACCACTCAACGGCTGGGAACTGTCAGGGTTATCCACTATCTTAGAGTGCATGAGCACCCGCAGCGCATCCGTGCTGCCCATGAATCGAGAAGGACAATGCACGGCCATTTCAACATCTGGAAAGCGACCATCGGCGTCATCGTGTATGTCGCCTTGTGCCTCGCGGTCCTGTGCTTTTCGCCACCGGACGACGAAGCCAGCCTGACCCTGCCCACTGGTTCTGGAGACGCGGCGCCGGGTCAGCTGGGTTCGTGATCCACGGGGGTAGCGCCGCCTACGCGGCCGCACCCTTGGCGAGCGCACGCTCCCGCTGGGCGGCCCGCAGTGCACCCTCGCCGGGCGCTGCCGGGCCGATCGGCCAGCCGCCCATGTGCTCGAGGGCGATCTGGGCGAGCGCCTCGATCCAGTAAGGGGCGTCGTTCAGACAGGGAATATAGCGGTAGGTCTCGCCGCCGGCGGCGAGAAAGACGCTCCTGCCCTCCAGGCCGATCTCTTCGAGTGTCTCCAGGCAGTCTGCTGGAAATCCCGGGCAGCAGATATCGACGTGACGCACCCCTGCGCGCGCCAGGGACTCCAGCGTCGGCTCGGTGTACGGCTGCAACCACTCCGCCCGGCCAAACCGCGACTGGAACGTGACGGGTGCGAACTCGGGCTCCAGGCCGAGCGCCTCTCCGAGGAGCCGCCCCGTCACGAGGCACTCGCAATGGTAGGGATCCCCGAGCAGGAGGCTGCGTTTCGGTATGCCGTGAAAGCTCATCACCAGCCGGGGAGCGCGCTTGGCCTCGGCCTCGGTCTTCCCGGACAGCAGCTGGCCGTGCACCTCCCAGAAGCTGGTTACCTGGGTGGCCAGGGCCTTGATATACGCCGGGTGGGCATGATAGTGCTTGACGAAGCGCAGTTCGGGCAGGTTGCGGGTTTTCGCGCACCAGGCATGGATCGCGTCCATGCTGGAGGCTGTCGTGGTGGCCGAGTACTGTGGGTAGAGGGGGAGCACCAGGATGCGCTCCGCACCCGCGGCCTTCAGGGCATCTAACGCCTGACCAATCGAGGGCGTGCCGTAACGCATGCCCCATTCCACGAGGATCGGCTGACCCCGGGCCCCGAGGAGCCCGCGCAGGAGCTTCGCCTGACGCTCCGTGTAGACCCGCAGTGGGGACCCTTCCTTCATCCAGATGGTGGCGTACTTTGCGGCCGAACGCGGGGAGCGCAGCGGCAGGATCACAAGACGCAGCAACAGCCACCACAGGAAGCGCGGGATTTCCACGACTCTCGGGTCCGACAGGAACTCGGCCAGATAGCGGCGCAACTCCTTCGGGCGCGGTGCGTCAGGAGTACCCAGGTTGACCAGAAGGACTGCGACTCGTTTGGAGCTACCGTGCGTGTAGGGGGGTTCGGGGGAGAAGTTCATCGCAGCGTATTGTGCCGCAATCGCGGCTTTGGCGAGCGCCGTGCGCCCTAGGGGCGTTCGGCGGTGCCCGGATGGGCCGCGATCCACTCGGCAAGCGCCTGAGCACCCTGCGCCTGCACCTTGGACCTAAGGGCCGTCGACCAGCCAAGCAGAAGACCCGCCGGGCCCAGGGCCATGCGGCTCCAGCGCCAGAAGTCGAAGCGATCCGTGTGCGCGACGATGAGACCATCCCTGAAAGTGAACTCGGCCCGCACGTCATTGACCACGATCCGGCCGGTCTTCGAGAAGGGATAGGTTGCGACCCAGTGCGCGCGCCCGCTCGCGCCATCGGCCCAGACGTCATCGAAGACCAGGGACAGCTCACGGCCGCGGGCAATCAGCATCTGCCACATGGCTGCGGCGGCCGGTCCGTGCAGTTCAGGGAACACCTCGTCATGAAAGCACACCTCGGGATGATAGCAATGCGCCATGGCCAGGGCGTCCCTGGCCTGGAACGCGGTATAGAAGGCGGTGATGATCTGTGCGTGGGGATGCATGCCGGAAACCTGGGTTGGACCAGGCACCGCGCGCGCGCCCATCCTCGCGGTGCGCTCGAGCCGGGTACGGGGATTTTGCGCTCGGTCAGTGCTGGGAGAGTGCGCTCGAGAGGAGCTTCGCGGTGATGTCGACAATCGGGATCACGCGCTCATAGGCCATGCGCGTGGGCCCGATCACACCGAGGGTGCCCACGATCCTCCCGTCGACGTGGTAGGGCGCCGTGACGACGGTCATGTCGTCCATGGGCAGAAGCTGCGAATCGCCACCGATATAGATCTGGATCCCCTGGGCCCGCGTGGAAATATCAAGCAGCTGCATGAGCCCGGTCTTCTGCTCAAAGAGCGCGAACAGGCGGCGCAATTGGGCCATGTTGGCGGCCAGGTCGGCATTCTCGAGCAGATTGCGCTCCCCGGAGATGACCACGTCCTCGTTGCTCTCGGAAATCACTTCGGAGCTCGCCTCGACCGCGGCCTGCATGAGCCGCGTGATGTCGTCGCGGATCTCGTGCAGCTCGAGTCGCAAGCGCTCGCGGATCGCGTCAAAGGACAGGCCCGCGAAATTCTGATTCAGGTAGTTCGCCGCCTCCACCAGCTGGGTGGGCGAATAGGGCCGATCGGTGAACAGGATGCGATTCTGCACGTCGCCCTCGGGCGAGACAATGATGAGCAGCACCCGCGAGCCGGACAGGCGCATGAACTCGATGTGCTCGAACGCCGAGGCGCGGCGCGGCGTGAGCACGACGCCGGCGAACTGCGACAGGTTCGAGAGCACCTGGGCCGCGACCGAGATGACGCGCTGCGGCTGATCGGGCTTGATCATGCCCTCGACCTCCGAGGTGGCGGAGCGTTCGAGCGGCTTGACGGTCATGAGCGTGTCGACGAAGAAGCGGTAGCCGCGCGGCGTCGGGATCCGTCCGGCCGAGGTGTGCGGGCTTGCGATGAAGCCCATCTCCTCGAGATCCGACATCACATTGCGGATCGTGGCCGGACTGAGATCGAGATTGGAATACTTCGACAGCGCCCGGGAACCGACTGGTTGGCCGTCGGCAATGTAGCGCTCGATAAGGGCTTTAAGGAGGGTCTGGGCGCGTTGATCGAGCATCTGCCTATTCTAATGCCACAATCCCTGGCAGGGGAGGTCAGATGGCGAATCGGGGCAAATGCGCCATTCCAGCCCCTCTCCAAGCCATTCCGGCATAATCGCTTCCATGCAGAAACTGACCATCGCCATCGTCGGGAAGTATCAGGCCGAAGGCATCGACCGCTCGCTCCACGAGATCGCCGAGTTCGCCGCCGCTGCGGGGCACCGCGTGGTGTTCGAGGCGGACACGGCGCGCGCGCTCGAAGAGAGCGACTACCCGGCCTGGTCGATTCCCGAGATCGGCACCGGTGCCGATTTCGCGGTCGTCGTCGGCGGCGACGGGACGATGCTGGGCATCGCGCGCCAGCTCGCGCCGTTCAACGTGCCGCTCGTGGGGATCAACCAGGGTCGGCTGGGTTTCATGACCGATATCGTGCTCGAGGACAAGGAGCGTGTCCTCGGGGAGATCCTGGCGGGTCACTATGAGGTCGAGGAGCGCAGCCTGCTTGCCGCGCGTGTGTCGCGTGAGGGCAAGACCATCATCGAAGCCCTGGCGTTAAACGATGTGGTCGTCTCGCGCGGGGCCGTTGCGGGCATGGTCGAGCTGACCGTCGACGTTGACGGTCGTTTCATGTATAGCCAGCGCTCCGATGGGCTCATCGTCTCCACGCCGACCGGCTCGACCGCCTATGCGCTGTCGGCCGCCGGCCCGATACTGCACCCGCACCTGGCGGGCATCGTGCTCGTGCCGATCGCCCCGCATTCGCTCTCAAACCGCCCGATCGCCCTGCCCGACAGTTCCAGGATCGACATCACCGTCACGGGCGGACGCGAACTGAGCGTGAATTTCGACATGCAGTCCTATACGCTCTTGCAACGCGGTGATTGCGTCTCGGTCGAGCGCGCACCGATGTCCATCCGCTTTCTCCACCCCATCGGCTACAGCTACTTCGTGACGCTGCGCCAGAAGCTGCACTGGAACCAGCACCCGCTTGGGACCGACGGCAAGCCTGCCCCCCTGTATTGAGATGCTGCGCACCCTGAACATTCGCGATTTTGTCATCGTGGATGACCTCGAGATCGACTTCGCCGACGGCTTCACGGTGTTCTCCGGCGAAACCGGCGCAGGCAAGTCGATCCTGATCGATGCGCTGGCCCTGGCGCTGGGCGAACGCGGCGACGCGAGTGTGGTGCGGGAGGGCGCGCCACGCGCGGACATCAGCGCCGAGTTCGAGCCCGGCCCCCTCGCCCATCAGTGGCTCACAGAACACGAGATGGCCCAACCCGAGGGCCTGATGGTGCGCCGGGTGGTGGATGCGCAGGGACGCTCGAAGAGCTGGATCAATGGCTTTCCGGCGACATTGGCCCAGACCCGCGAGCTGGGTGAACTGCTCGTGGACATCCACGGTCAGCATGCCCACCAGAGACTGCTGCGCCCGAACGAGCAGCGCCTCCTGCTCGATGAGCAGGGTGGGCTCGTGGAGCAGGCAGGCGCGCTGGCACAAGCCTGGCGCACCTGGCAAAAGCATGCCGACGCGCGCGCGCGCTTCGAAGAGGGCGCGCGCCAGCTGCACGAGGAGCGCGGTGAGCTCGAATGGCAGCTCGAGGAGTTGACCCGCCTTGCCGTTCGGCCGGGTGAATGGGAAGAGATACAGCTTGAGCACCAGCGGCTCGCCAATGCGGCGCTCCTGATCGAAGGGGCGCACAGCGCGCTCGAAGGCGTGTCCGAGGGCGACGCCGCGATCGTCGATCGGCTGGCCGCGCTCGGACACCGGCTCGCGCAACTGGCCGCGATCGATTCCGGACTCGCCGCCCCGGCCGAGGCCCTCGAGGCCGCCCGCATCCAGGCCCAGGAGGCGGTGCACGGGCTGCAGCACTACCTCGAGCGCGTCGATCTGGATCCCGAACGCCTCGCTGCGCTCGATGCGCGCATCGAGTCCATCCATGCGACCGCGCGGCGTTTCCGGGTGGCGCCGGCGGACGTCGAGGCACTCGCCGAGACGGTCAGGGCGCGCCTTGCGGGACTGGCCGCGGCGAGCGACATCGACAGCCTGCGGCAGCTGGAAGGGGCGGCGCAGGCAGAGTTCGAGCGCCAGGCCACGGCACTCTCCGCGGCCCGGGCGGCGACCGCCCGGGCGCTCGAGAGCGCCGTCACCGAGGGCATGCAGTCGCTCAGCATGCCAGGCGGACGCTTTGCCATCGTCCTCAGCGCTCAGGCCGCCGGTGCGCATGGACTGGAGTCCGTCGAATTTCATGTGGCGCCGCACCCCGGAGCAACGCCCAGGCCGCTTGGCAAGATCGCCTCAGGGGGTGAGCTCGCGCGCATCAGCCTCGCCCTGTCGGTCGTCGCGAGCACGACGAAGACCGTTCCCACCCTCATCTTCGACGAGGTCGACAGCGGTATCGGCGGTGCGGTCGCCGAGGTCGTCGGGCGGCTGCTGCGTCAGCTCGGGCGACGCTGCCAGGTCCTGTGCGTGACCCATCTGGCGCAGGTCGCAGCCCAGGCCGAACACCACTTCGCGGTCAACAAGACCCAGTTCGAGGCGCGCACAGTAAGCCAGATCACCGCGCTTGGCGGTGCAGGGCGGATCGATGAACTGGCGCGCATGCTGGGCGGCATCGACATCACGCCCACCACGCGCAAGCACGCGCGCGAGCTGCTCGCCGCCGTCAGCTAGGGCTGCCTGACTCGGGCAGCTGCGCGCGCCGGCGTCCCTCGCAATCCGGCCGCGTGCAGGTGCCATAGAGGCTCAGGGCATGATCCTGCAGCGTGTAGCCGCGCGACTTGGCGATATTCTGCTGGCGCTTTTCGATCTCCTCGTCGTAGAACTCCTCGACACGGCCGCACACGAGGCACACCAGATGGTCGTGGTGGTGGCCCTCGTTGAGTTCGAATACCGCCTTGCCGTTGTCAAAGTGATTGCGCGCAAGCAGGCCCGCCTGCTCGAACTGCGTGAGCACGCGGTAGACGGTCGCAAGCCCGACGTCCATGTTCTCGGCGAGCAGGTGCCGGTACACGTCCTCGGCGCTCATGTGGCGTTGTTCGGATTTCTGGAAGATTTCGAGGATCTTCAGGCGCGGCAAAGTCGCCTTCAGACCCATCGTTTTAAGCTCGTTAGGGCTCGACATAGACGGCCTTTTTGGGAGCAACAGGTGTGGAGGTATCATATAGCGTTTTGGATGCCCGAACATAACCACGATGCCCTCATCTCTGATTCAGCGTACTGCGCGCCCACGCGCCCTGCCCCGCGCCCTGGCCGTCCTGGCGTGGCTGGGCGCAAGCTTGACCGCGGGCTGCTCGTGGGTTCCCCCGTTTCTTACCCCGAATTTCAACTGGACCTACAAGATCGACGTGCAGCAGGGCGTGGTCGTCACGCAGGAGATGGCGGCCCAACTGCGCCCCGGCATGAGCCCGGATCAGGTCAAATTCGTCATGGGATCGCCGCCGCTGCTCGACCCCTTCCACAGCGAGCGGTGGGACTATCCCTATCTTTTCCAGCCCGGGCGGGGACCGATCGAGGAGCGGCGCTTCACGGTCTTTTTCGAGAACGGTCACATGACGCGCAGCGTCGGCGATCCGCTGCCCACCGAGAAAGAATTCGTGGCCAGCCGGATCCGGATCAGCGCCAAGGAGGCCAAGCCGATTCCCGTGGGCGACGAAAAACGCTACTCGCCCAAGCCCGGTACGGGCGAGGATTCGGGAGCGGCGCCGACCCAGCCTGCGTCCGCGGGCACCGATCCGGCAGCGACTTCGACACCCACCACGCATGCTGGCGAGGATTCCGGACCCTCGCTGTGGCAGCGCATCACCGGCCTCTTCGGCGGCTCCTCGAAGTCCTCCGATTCCAGCAGTGCGCCATCGTCCCCGCCGGCGACCACCGCGGCACCGGCGTCCCCCTGAGACAGCGCGTGGTCAACGTCGCCGTGGCGGGTGCCGGTGGACGCATGGGCCGCATGCTCGTCGAGGCGCTCCTCGATGCCGCCGATCTGCGCCTATCGGGCGCGCTCGTGAGAAATGGATCGCCCCTCGCCGGTCAGGACGCCGGCGCTGCCCTCGGCAGGACCACGGGCGTAGTGATGACGTCTGACCCGGACCAGGCACTTCGCGATGCCCGGATCCTGATCGATTTCACCGGTCCCGCCGCGACCCTTGTCCATCTGGAGGCGTGCGTGCGACTTCACATCGGCATGGTGATCGGCACCACCGGGTTCTCGGCGGGCGAGCGGGAGCTTCTGCGCGCCGCGGGCAAACAGATCGGCCTCGTCGTCGCACCCAACATGAGCGTCGGCGTGAACCTGGTGTTCAAGCTGCTGGAGGTCGCAGCGGCGGCGCTCGGGCCGCAATTCGACGTGGAAATCAGCGAAATCCATCACCGGAACAAGCGCGACGCCCCGTCTGGGACGGCACTGCGCATGGGTGAGGTGGTGGCCAGGGCGCGCGGCACGTCGCTTGAGGGGGCGGCCGTCTACGAGCGTCACGGCGCGAACGCCCCCCGCCGCGAAGGCTCGATCGGCTTTGCGGCGCTGCGCGCGGGGGACATCGTGGGCGATCACACGGCGCTCTTTGCCGGGCCGGGCGAGCGCATCGAAATCACGCACCGCGCGAGTTCGCGGGCAACCTACGCCGAGGGCAGCCTCGCTGCGGCCCGGTTCCTGCTCGGTGCGAGCCCGGCCCTCTACGACATGCAAGACGTGCTCGGACTGCGCTAGAAGGACCCCGATCCGCTAGCCCTCGCCGCGCGCGCGCTCGATGGGGATGATGCGTGCTCCGGCGAGCCCAGGCGAGTCCGGTGTGCCCGTCTTGCAGGCCCGGCACGTGTCACAGGTGCCGCAGGTTCCTGCGCTGGCAAGCTTGGCTTCGAGGCGCCGTGTCAGTTCCGGGGACGCGCCAAGCCGGCGCCAAGCGTCCACGACATGTGGCACTGCCGCCGCGCGCAGCGCGGCAGGGGCGAATTTCCACGTCGCATACAGCGCGGCTGCAAAAACGATCAGATAGACCAGCAACAATTCAAGCATCTCAGGTCCCCGCAGCGAACCACAGCGTGGCCCGGTAGGTGAGAAACGAAGCAAGATAGGCGAGGCCCAGCAGATACGCCGCCATGATGAGCGGATAGCGCCAGGAATTGGTCTCGCGGCGCACCGCGGCCAAGGTTGACAGACATTGCGGCGCGAACACGTACCAGGCCAACAGCGAGAACGCCGTTGCGAGGGGCCATTGCGCAGCGATCACCGGCTCCAGCTGCCGTGCCACATTCTCCCCCTCACCAGACAGTGAGTAGACCGTTCCGAGCGCGCCCACAGCCACCTCGCGCGCGGCCATGCCCGGAATGAGGGCGATCGAGATCTGCCAGTTAAAGCCAATCGGCGCGAATACGAATTCAAGCCAGTGACCCAGCATACCGGCAAAGCTGTACTGGATTGCAGGTCCGGTCGCCCCGGCAGGTGGCGCCGGAAAACTGGATATGAACCAGAGCATGATCATGAGCGACAGGATGATGCTGCCGACCCGCGAGATGAAGATACGCGCCCGCTCGACGAGTCCGAGCACCAGGTTGCGCGGATTCGGCCAGCGGTAGGAGGGCAGTTCGAGCATGAGCGGATGGTGACGGGTCTTGCTGCGCAGGCGCTTTAATCCAAACGCCACCGCCATCGCCGCCAGGATCCCCGCGCAGTACAAGACGAAAAGCACGATGCCCTGGAGATTGAAGACACCGCCCACCTCGCGGCGCGGCACGAAAGCGCTGATGATGAGCGCGTAGACCGGCAGGCGGGCAGAACAGGTCATGAGAGGGGCGATCATGATCGTGACGAGCCGGTCGCGCCAGTTGGTGATGGTGCGGGTGGCCATGATTCCGGGAATCGCGCAGGCGAAACTCGAGAGCAGTGGGATGAAGGACCGCCCGGACAGTCCGACGCTGCCCATCATCCGGTCGAGCAGGAATGCCGCGCGCGGGAGGTATCCGGAATCCTCCAGCGCCAGGATGAAAAAAAACAGGATCAGGATCTGCGGCAAAAACACGAGCACGCTCCCGGCCCCGGCGATCACGCCGTCGACCAGGAGACTCTGCAGCAGTCCCGGGGGCACCAGATCGCGCACCGCGTCGCCCAGGCCGTCCATGCCAGCCTTGATCGCGTCCATGGGCAGCTGCGCCCAACTGAACACGGCCTGGAACATGAGAAAGAGGGCGAGCGCCAGGATCAGCATGCCCCAGACCGGATGCAAGACGATGCGATCGATCCGGTCGTCATAGCGCAACGTCACGTCCGGCTGCGTCACGGCAGCCGCAAGCACCCGCCGCACCTCCTCCTGCGCCGTCAGGACATCGTCGATGGAGGCCGGGTGCCAGCGCAGGGTCCCCTGCACCTCGGGCCGCTGCTGTTCGATCCACGACACCAATTCACGTGCCCCATCGCGCTGCACGGCGATCGTCTCCACCACCGGGATGCCCAGTTCGCGCTCGAGGATGGCGCGGTCGATGCCGATGCCCCGGCGGCGTGCGACGTCGCTCATGTTCAATGCGAGGACCATCGGCATGCCCAGGCGCTTGGCCTCGATGACCAGCCGCAAATTGAGCTTCAGGTTGGTCGCGTCGGTCACGCACACGATCAGATCCGGGCGCTCCTCCCCAGAGAGTGATCCGATCACGACATCGCGCGTGATCATCTCGTCGGCACTCATCGCATTCAGGCTATAGGCGCCTGGCAAATCAAGCACCCGCACGAGGCGATTTGAGGCGGTCCTGAAGGTGCCCTCCTTGCGCTCGACGGTCACCCCGGCATAATTGGCCACCTTCTGACGACTGCCGGTCAGAAGGTTGAAAAGCGCCGTCTTGCCGCAATTCGGATTGCCAAGCAGCGCAATATGGAGGGAGTTGGCTTCCAAGGGGGACTCGCAGCGGTTCCGAGCCAGGGCCTAGGACGGGTGCGGTGAGGTTTCGGGGACGACACGGATGTAGTCGGCCTCGAAGCGGCGCAACGCGAAGGTCGTGCCGCCCAGTCGCACTGCAATCGGCTCGTGGCCCGGAAATCCCTGCGCCACGACGCGCACGCGCTCCCCCGGGACAAATCCGATCTCGATTAAGCGCAGCACCAGATCGCGATCCTCGGCAAGGCTGGGCGAGAGGATCCCACTGACAATCGCCACGACGCCGCGGGGCAGTTCGGCAAGGCTGACGGTCAGGGCGCCATCGCGCACCATGGCGGCAGCACCGGCAGCCTGCGCAACTCCGCGGCCGACCCCGTCGGCCACGGCCGCTGCACCCGACCCGCCCGCCCGGAGCGCGTCGCCCCCGGCCAGGCCCTTTCTGCGCTCGCGAAGAAAGGGCGGGCTCATGCTCTGCACCATAGTGTCGTAACCCATTGCGCTTCCTCTGTCGTAGCCTGACTGCCCGCTTCGGCAGGTTCCCGTCGCAGGAAAACTAAACGCGAATCGTTTTCATTCATTCTAGCGCAAATCCGGCCATATCGATAGCGTACGGGGTTGATCCGTATCCGTATTTCAGCCGAGCCCGAGGGGCGAGCCGTCCCGAGGCGCGGGAATTGTCCTAAATTGATGTGGGAACAGCGAGCGTTGCGCAAAGCGAGCATCTTGCCAAGCCCCGAGCGCGCAGGCTTTGTCCTGGATCATCTGCTGGCACGAAGCGCCAGCGCATCGCCGGGCATGGCTCTAGAGAGGGTGCGCGAGGCTGAGGTGAAGCTCTCGACATCCCGGATCGACGCGCGGCAGGAATGCCTCCATCGAATCCACGGTGACCGTCTCGAATGTGCCGGCCACGCGCGCGGCCCGCGGATGATCGTCGAAGCGAACGTTGACCCGCGTGAGGCCGGCGCCGAGCCTCTCGAGCGCGGACACGTGGATCGCACTGGGCAGGAAGCCCGCC
This sequence comes from Burkholderiales bacterium, assembly GCA_003136595.1. GTDB lineage: Bacteria > Pseudomonadota > Gammaproteobacteria > Burkholderiales > Burkholderiaceae_D > BOG-994. Next base: position 11,281 of record PLEY01000178.1, on the reverse strand, counting down.
CCCCGCAACCAGTCCTGGGCGGCCCGGCGCGTCTTCGGCTGGGCGCCGCCAAGCATGCGCGCCGCGAAAAATTCGAGCACCCATTGATTGGAATTCTCATACTCGGTCGCAAACGGATAGGCGAGCAGGCTGTAGTGCGCCGTGAAGAGCTCGCGCTCACGTCCGGCTGCGAGCGCCTCAACCAGGCGCTGCTGGACGTCTTCGCCCGGGATGATGATGAGCGTGTCGTACTCCACCATGCTGTCCAAGAAAAAATCGCCGAGCCCCTGATTGAACAGGTCGGCGCGCTCGGTTGCGCACTCGTTGAGCAGATGCACGACCGTCCAGCGACCCTGCGGATGGTCTCGCCAGACCAGGCCGATATGGGAATAGTGCAACCCGTAGCGCGACAGGTTCTGGCCGGCGCGCGCGATGAAAGCCACGCGCGCGCCGGAGGCGTCCAAGGCGTCGAAGGCGTCATGTGCGAGCTCGAGTGCCGAATACACCTCGAGGGCTCCGGGCGGCTCGCGCTCGCATGTCTGACCCGCGAGGGCACTGGAGAGCGTCAGCAAGCAGGCGGCCAGGCAGGCAGCCCCATGGCGCACAAGCCATCGCAGCGGCCTCATCTCAGGAGCGCCCCGTGACGCGGCTGGTGTGCACCAGCGCGCGACCGACCTCGTTGGGCACGAAGGCGATCAGGTGGCCCGAGGCCAGGAGTGCGTAGCCGGTGCTCGCTGCCACGACCCCGACCACGGTCCCCGCGGCGACCCCAAGATCAGCCGAGATGTCACCTGCCACGTGCAGGGAGCTCGTACCGGCCTGGGTGGCCTGCTGGAGGACCAGTTCGGTTCCGGTCCCCAGCGCGTGGACCGCCACGACCACGGCACTACCGGCGACAAGCGCCGCACCTGAGACCAGCGCGCCCGAGCCGGCCAGGGCATCGGAGCCTGCCAGCGAGGCTTCGGAACTCGCTTCCGAGGGATCGGCGCCTGCCGGTTCGCAGGCGACGGCACCGCAGATCAGTACAGTCATGACCATTGGGAGTGTTTTCACGGGGACCTCCAGGGAAGTTGTCGGGTTGCGCTTCGGGGCCAAGAGCAAGGTCGGGGCGTTGGCGATGGGCCCAAGCGATGGGCCNNCCAAGCGATGGGCCCAAGCGATGAGTTCAAGTATTGCGAGCCAGGCGCAAATCGTGCAACCTGACAATACGCGACGTCTGATTTCGATACGTCGGGTATCTCAGCCCGCTACTTCCAGGAGGCCGTGTGGGGCAAAGTGCCGATCTAGTGAATGCGCTCAAGCGCGAACTGCGCGCCCGACGGATCACCTATCTGCAGGTGGCCGCTGCTCTGGGCATGGCCGAATCAAGCGTCAAGCGCATGTTCTCGAGCGGCAATCTGACACTCGAGCGGCTGGAGACGATCTGCGAACTGGCCGAGATCGACTATGGCGTGCTGGTACGGGGGCGCACCAATGACGAGAACCTGGTCACGATCCTGACCGAGAAACAGGAAGCCGAACTGGTCAGCACACCCAAACTGTTCCTGGTGGCGGTGTGCCTTATGAATCTCGTGTCGTATGACGAGATCCTCTCGACCTATACCATCACCGCAGCCGAACTGGTGGGCCACATGGTCCGGCTCGACCGGATCGGCTTCATCCGGCTTCTGCCCAACAATCGCTACCGGCTACTGCTCGCGCGCACCTTCGGATGGATTCCGAACGGCCCCATGCAGCAATTCTTCAAGGCCAATGTTCCGAGTTTTTTCCGTTCTGATTTCAGTGCTGCGAACGAGCTGCTGCTCCTGGTCAACGTCCGTCTGACGCCCGCACACATCGGCAACTTCCTCGACCGGCTGATGCGGGTCGCGCGCGACATCTCGGATCAGCACACCGAGGACGCCGGCGCACCGCTTAGCGAACGCAAGCTCTTGAGCCTGCTCATCGCGGCCCGGCCCTGGCACATGGAATTCATGCAGGAGATGCTGCGCAACCCGCCGGCAGCCTAGTCACCAGGTACTCCCGCGGCCCTGGTCGGCGCGCCCATCGCCCCGGTATACTTTGCAGCATGTCACCCGCACTGCCCCTGCCCGCGATACCGCGCACGGCGTCTGGTTCGCGGGGCCTGCCCGCGCAGCACCGCGCAGGGCGCCCAGGGGTGCTGCTTGGCGTGCTGCTCGGACTGCTGACAACGCTCCACTGCACATCAGGCTTGGCGCTGGCGGTTCAGGACGACGCGGGGCACCCGATCGTGCTTGCCGCACCCGCCAGGCGCGTCATCAGTCTCGCGCCGCACGCCACGGAACTCCTCTTCGACGTGGGCGCCGGAGAGACTGTGGTCGGCGTGAGTGATTTCAGCGACTTCCCCGCGGCCGCACAGTCGCTGCCGCGCATCGGCGGCGCACAGGGCCTCGATCTGGAGCGCATCGCGGGCCTGAATCCCGACCTGGTCGTAGCCTGGACGAGCGGCAACAGCGCGCGGGCCCTTGAGGCACTCGAACGACTGGGCATCGCCGTCTATCGCAGCGATCCCGAGAGCCTGGAAGCCGTCGCCATGAACCTCGAGAGGCTCGGGATCCTGACCGGCCATGCGCAGACCGGGACCGACGTGGCGCGCGCCTTTCGCGCGCGGATCGCTGCGCTCGGCGCGCGTTACTCCCGGCTGACCCCGGTCAAGGTCTTCTACCAGGTCTGGGATAAGCCGCTCATGACCATCGGCGGTGCCCATCTGATCTCGGATGTCATCCGGCTCTGTGGGGGCCGCAACATCTTCGCGTCACTGAAGTCGCCTGCACCCACCGTCGATGCCGAGTCGGTCATCTCGAGCAATCCACAGGTCATCGTCGTCGCCTCGGACGAGCAGCGCGGGCCTGCCGAACTCGCGCGTTGGGAGGAGTGGCCGGGGCTCGCGGCGATCCGTCATCGGGATCTCGTCATTCTCGACCCGGCGCTGATCACGCGCGGCACACCGCGCATAGCCGATGGTGCCGAGCGGCTCTGCACGGCCATCGACGTCGCCCGGCATCGCTAGCCCGGATGCATCGTGGCAGGCGTTAGCCTGGACCCATCCAGTCGAGCAGGGACTGCCATTGGGCGATGTCCTTCTCGACGCGAGAGGCCGCGACGTCCCACACTGTCAGGCCATGGGCGGCCAGCTGGACATAGTTCTGGGTATCACGCAGATAACCGAGGACCGGCAGGCCGAGTCCCTCGACGAAGCGCTGCAGCTGATCGGCCGCCCGGGTGCGCGCATCCACACGCATGCCGACGACACCGATGCTCGCGTGCCCCGCCCTGACCGCCTTGCGTTCCGCGAGCTCATCGAGGAATTCGCGCGTCGCCAGAATATCGAAGATCGAGGGCTGCAGCGGCACGATCACCCGATCGGTGACTTTCAGGAGTTCCTTCAGGCGCTCGCCGGCCAGACCGGCTGGCGTGTCGAGGACCACGTGGGACACCCCTTTGGGAGTGCGCACGCTGCCCGAGCCGTCCAGCTCCCAGCTCTGGATCCGGGGCAGTGCGGGATCCCGCAGCCCGAGCCAGGTGCGGGCCGACTGCTGCCTGTCGGTATCGCCCAGCATCACCGGATATCCCTGGCGCGCATAGTAGCCGGCAAGGTTGGTTGCAAGCGTGCTCTTGCCCACCCCGCCTTTGGGGTTGGCGACCATGATCACCGGCATGTGTCCTCCAGAGAACTCCGAAGCCCAGGCGGGTTGTTGTTCGATCAGCCAGGCTCCCCTTGTGAGCAGCGAGGAGTCTATCCTAGGTTACATGCCTTGCACAGCAAGAGCGGACGCCGGAGCGGCCACTGCAGCCCGGAGGCGCTTCGCGCGCGCCGAATAAAAAAAGGCGCAGCCGATACCGGTGCGCCTTTTCACAGGGGGCGCCGCGAGGGCGCACTCTGACCGCTGCTTAGAGCGGCTTGATGTTCGAGGCCTGAAGGCCTTTAGGACCCTTGGTCACATCGAACGAGACCTTCTGATTTTCCTGGAGCGACTTGAAGCCGTTGCCCTGAATCGCCGAGAAATGGGCGAACAGATCGTCGCCGCCTTCATCAGGAGAGATGAAGCCAAAGCCCTTGGCGTCGTTGAACCACTTGACGGTACCGGTTGCCATACTGATTTCCTTAAGAAATTTAAAAGGGGGTGAATGCGAACAGCAAGACCCGAAACGCAGGAAGATCAAGGGGAAGATGGCGAACGAAGTACCGACAGCTGAACCGAGGACCAACGACCAACACATTCTCTGCTTGAAAATCTTGCCTCGCCTTTATACGTCAATCCGGGTAAGACTTCAAGCGCAAAATTGCCGCGCCAATTTCTGACGCCTATTTCGGTGAAAACCAGCGATGCTCGCCGGCTTCGAATTCGGCCACTGGGTGTTCATAGGCGGCCGACAGGTTGGCTGCCGTCAGGACCTCCCCGGCCGGGCCTGCCAGCACCAGGCCGTCGTTGGAAAACAACAGAACATGGCTCGCAAACCGCGCGGCCAGGTTGATATCATGCACGCTCATGAGGAGCGCGCAGGGTTTCCCGGCCTCCGCGAGCCGTTCCTCCAAGACGCGCATGACCATCAACTGCTTGTCGAAATCAAGGCTTGAGGTCGGCTCATCAAGCAGCATCAGGGGCGCATCTTGCATCAATAGCGCGGCAATGGCGACACGCTGGCGCTCCCCGGAGGACAGACTTAGGATGTCCCGGTGCAGGAGCGGCTCCAACCCCAGGCGGCCGAGGATCTCGCGCAGGCCCGCGGCCGTGCCCCCGAGGTCGAAACGCCATTGGTCTGCGAGCCTCGGCTGGTGCGGATGGCGCCCGGTCAGAACCGTCTCGAGAACGCTCGCAGAAAACGCATCGCCCTGGCTTTGCGGGAGGAAGCCCCGTGCGCGCGCGAGTTCGGCGCGTGGCCACCCGGACAGCTCGCGTCCGTCCAGGACGATCCGGCCTGCCTCGGGAGGACTTAGGCCCGCAAGCGTACGCAACAGCGTGGTCTTGCCCGCCCCGTTGCGCCCGAGAATGCACCACAGCTCGCCTGCCTCGACGCAAAAACTCAATGCGCTGCACAGGCGGCGAGCGCCCACCGCGAGCCCGAGCATCTCGACGGCGAGCCTCACCGGCGCTCCCGCCACAGCAGGTAGAGAAAGAGGGGGGCGCCCAGCGCCGCAGTGATGGCACCAACCGGCAGCTGCTGCGGTGCGAGCACGGTGCGTGCGAGCGCATCGGCGAGAACCACCGCAGTGCCCCCGAGTAGACCCGCGGCGGGCAGGAGCATGCGCTGGTCATTGCCCCACAGGACGCGCACCACGTGCGGTGCCACGAGCCCCACGAATCCGACGGTCCCGGCGACGGCTACGGCGGCACCGGCGGCGAGCGCGGCGAGCACCACGATACGGCGCTTCAGGGCTCCGACGTGCACGCCAAGCGCCGCGGCCGCGTCATCGCCGCGCGCGAGGACGTTCAAGCGCGGCGCGTCCGCCACGGCACCCGCAAGGACCAATGCGAGCGCGATCCAGGCGGGCAGGCTCGCCTCGGCCCCCGCCAGGTCCCCCATGAGCCAGAAGATCAGGGCCTGCACGTGTCCGGCGGCCGACACGCTCAGCATGAGCGTGATCAAGGCACCCCAGAGCGCCGCGAGCATGACGCCGCTTAGCAACAGCCGATCGGGCGCGCCGTGTGCGGCGACGACGCGAAATTCGCGCGCGGCGACGACGAGCAGCAAGCCAAGCGATGTGAGCGCACCCAGCGCAGCCGCGGCGCTCACGGAGAAGCTCGAGGCGGCGAAGGTGAGCGCAAGCAATGCACCAAGCGCTGCGCCCCCCGAGAGTCCGAGCACGTAGGGCTCGGCGAGCGGATTGCGCAACAGGAGTTGCAGGAGCGCGCCGGCGATCGCAAGCAGGGCGCCGACCACGAAGCCATTGGCCACGCGCGGGGCACGCAGATGTATCAGCACCGCATGCTGGGGAGCGAGCCCATCGGTGAGCGCATGCCAGGAACCGGCCCATCCGAGTCCGGCACTGCCCACCGAGAGTCCGAGCAGCACCGCACACACGGCAAGGCCGGCCAAGCCGAGCCAGATCGACAGCACGCGGCGCATGGGTTTCCTAGAAACGCAGGGCGAGCGCGAGGAGCAGCACGCGACCTGGGGTGTTGTACCCGTCCTCCAGCTCGTAGCCGCGGTCAAACGCGTTCAGGAGCGAAGCGCTGACCGTCGCCTGCGGGTTGACCTCATAGCGCGCCACGAGGTCGGTCACGCTATAGCCTCCGAGCTGGATACGGCTAAAGGTGTTGATGTCCGAATCGAAGCGCGCACCAGCGCCGCGCACGTCGATCGACCAGCGCCACGGACCGTCGCTGCGTGCCAGGCCCAGATTGACGTTGTGGGTCGCGCGGCGCAGCAGCACCTGGTCGGTCGCCACATCGATCGGCCTTTGCAGCGTCAGGTTGCCATAGAGCTCAAAGCCCTGCCAGCGCGTGCGACCGGAGAGCTCGACGCCCGTCAGGCGGGCTGCATCGATATTGCTCGGAATCCCCGTCACGGAGTCGAATTCAATCAGATCGTGGACGTCGCTGCGAAAGGCGGTGGCGCGCAGCGTTGTGGCCGCCCCCTGGTAGGCGAGTCCCCACTCGACGCTGCGCGACTTCTCGGGCTGCAGCTTGGGATTGCTCAGCCCCGGATAGTAGAGATCATCAAAGGTGGGGGCATCAAACGCGGTGGACAGCTCGACGATCGCCTTGAGCGAGTCGGTCAGGCGATATCCGTAGCCGACAAGGCCGCTGGTGGCTTCGCCGAAGTCCGAATAATGGTCCGCGCGCACGTTGGCCTGGACCTGGTTGGGCCCGAGGTCCGCGAGATAACCAAGGAGGAGGCTGTCGACATGGCGTGTGAACTCCTGGCTGTAGGCGCTCGATGTGCCCGTCACCTCGAGGTGCTCGAGACCGGCCGTGACCTTCCCCAGCGGACCGAGGGCGAACACGTTGTTCCAGCTGAGGTCATCAGTGCGGCTTTGCGTGGTACCGATGACAAAGGACTCTGGGAACGACGACGTATTGGCGCTGCGATCGAGCGACGTGCCCACCTGCACCGAGGCCGTCCAGAAATCACTGGCGTGGATGCGCCCATAGAGTGCGCTCGTGGCCAGGTCAGAATGCTCCTCGTTGGTCTGGATCCGGCCGTTGTAGCCGGGCGCAAGGAAGCTGTAGTCGGTCGGGTCGTCGTAGGAGAGCCGCCCATGCGTCCCATACAGACGCACACCGAACTCGGACTCGCCCACCTGCTGGGACACCTGGGCTGCAAGCGAGGTGCTCTGATAGGGGTTGTCGTTCGGATTCGCAGCCGGCGCGATGCCGGCGTTGATCGCCGAGAAGCCATCGACGCCATTGGTCGACACGCTCAGTCCCAGGTGGGTCCGGCTGCCCGGCTCACCGAGGGTCGAGGCGAACGATGCGCCCAGATTCCGGGTCCTCTCGCCGCCCGCCTGAGCCGTGACCAGAGCCCCATCGCTCGCGGCTCCGGCACGCGTGAAGATCTGGATGACTCCGCCCACGGCCTGCGAGCCATAGAGGGCCGAGACATTGCCGCGCACGATCTCGATGCGCTCGACCTGATCGAGCATGATGTGCTGCAGGCTGGCACCGCCACTTTCGACCGCATTGATCGGAATGCCATCGACGAGGACCAGGGTCTGGTTCGAATTGAAGCCACGCATGAACACCGATGCCTGGCCGCCCAGTCCACCGGTTTGCGCAACCTCGAGCCCCGCCTCACGCACGAGCAGCGACAGGACATCGGTCGCCTGACTGTTCTCGATGTCCGCGCGCGTGATGACACTTGAACTCGGCAACGTGTCGGCGACCTCCTGCGGCACGCGCGCGGCGGTGACCGTGAGCGGCTCGAGCGCGGTGACGCCGTCAGACTGCTGCGCGCTCGCGATGCGCGGTGAGAGCGCAAGCCCTGCACAGACGAGCGCCGGCAGGAGGCGCCCGATGGGCCGCCCAAAGAGCGCTGGGCGCGGTGTTTCCAGATTGACCTGCATGGTTCGTTCTCCCTTGACCCCGCTTCCCCGCGAGGTTGATTTACGGAAGAGAGAACGCCAGGATGAAAGGCATGCAGCGGCGCGCCGCTCTGCTCTGAGGTCGGCCCGTCATCAAAGCGCCGAAGTCGCAGCCCGGAGAAAGCGAGCCGGAGCACCACACACCCGTGGCGTCCCTCACGTCGCTTGGCCGGTATCCGGGCTGACAGGATCATCACGCCGCCTTCCCATGCGTATGCACAGTGGCGTTGGCGCGACAGCACCGCGAAAAAGCGATGCGCCTGCTTACCGTTGCGGGGGCAGCACAGGTTAGAGTCGGCACCGGTGTGCAAACTCCCCCTGTTTCCCGTTGAACTGCATGCGCGGAACGCGCATGCGAGCACCAAACGGGCGCAGTCTACGTGGTGGCGCGGCCCAGCGTCAAACCGCCATGAAAGCGCCTGACTGGCCGGCAGAGCGCGAGTAATTTCTCACCAATCGCCTCCAAACGATTGTTTCTACTCGATAAGTATGCTTGACGGGCTTATCACAGGCACCTACCATTGCCGGATGCTCGCCGAACTGGAACAACTGGCCGATCGCATCACCCAACTCGCGGAACTCACGCAAGGGCTGCGTTCTGAGAACCAGGCACTGCGTCAGGAACTGGTCGACGCGCAGGTCGAGGTGCGATCGTTGCGTTCACGGCTGGACGCGGCACGACAGCGGATAGAAGCCCTCATCGAAAAGCTGCCGACCACCGAATAGCCACCAAGGATGTGCCCATCATGGAATTGCTGACGGTGAAGATTCTGGGTCGCGAGTACCGCTTGTCCTGCGCACCCGCCGAGAAGGAGGCGCTGCTCGCGGCGGTTGCGTACGTCGACGAGAAAATGATCGCGATTCGTGATCTGGGCAAGATCACCGGCAACGACCGCATCGCGGTCTTCGCGGCATTGAACATCGCCAACGAGCTGCTTGCAGCGCGCGCCCCAAATGGCGCCCTCTCCGACCTTGCCTTCGGTGAATTTAAGCGTAGAATCGAATCAATGAACGCGACCTTGGATGGCGCGCTCTCACCCCAGGAAAAGCTCTTCTGACCTTGGGGCGCGGCTCAAGAGCCCTCGGATTCCCGATCGCCCTCCCGGATGGGGGGCCCTTATTTGGGGCGGGATTCGAAGCCTGTTGAGCTTACCCTGCCGTGTTTGCTTTAGGTCAGACATTCCTTGAACCAATATGCGTTAACCGGTTGTGGAATGATTCCGAGACTGTTGCGATCATCCCTTGCTGGATGAACCTGATGTCACGGTGACTGCGACCCCCTGGACCTACCGGTTCAGGATGATGACCTGGCGGCATCGGCGGGGCCCTTATTCGAACGACCGGAGACCGGTGGTCCCGGTCGTATTTTTTTGCCGTGGTGAATCACTCACTTTGCCATGTCGAAGATCTGGTTGATGAAGTCCGAGCCCGCTGAAGTCAGCATCGATGATGCGCTCGCCGCGAGCGGACAGACGGTGCCGTGGTTCGGGGTACGCAACTACCAGGCCCGCAATTTCATGCGCGACGAGATGCGGCCAGGTGATGCGGTGCTCTTCTATCACTCGAGCTGCCCGGAACCCGGCATCGCGGGACTGGCTGAAGTCGCAAGCACCCCTTATCCGGATCCCACCCAGTTCGACCCCAGAAGCCCCTACTTCGATGCCAAGTCCGATCCCAAAGCGCCGCGCTGGATCCTGGTCGACGTCAGGGCACTTCGCAAGACGCGGCTCGTGCCCCTCTCGGAGCTTCGCGAGCATCCGGCTTTAGCCGGCATGCGACTGCTTGCACGGGGCAACCGCCTCTCGATTACCCCGGTGACGCGCGCCGAATTCTCCGTCATCAAGAAGCTCGCGCGCTAGTCCGAGCTAGTCCCAGCTGCAGCGGGGGATCCCGGTTGCGCCCTGGCGCTATACTGGCGCCCGGGCGCGTGGCGCTGTACCAACACGCCGCGCCCGCAAGACGACCCGCACAACATGACCCACAGCCCGATCATCCCGATCGACATCGACAACTGGCAGCCTTCGCCACGTACAGGCGCCAACTGGCAGGAGATGCTGGAGGGCGGCGCCGTCCTCTACTGTCCGGCACTTCGGTTCGGACTCGAGAAGGGGGAAGAGCGCTTCCTCGATGCGTCCTTCTCAGACGCGCGCCGCAAGAGCATCTATATCCGGGCAGACCGGCCGGGCCTCTTTGGCACCGAGGTGGCCGAACCCGAGCGCCGCGGCCTGCGCGCGATGCTTGAGCGTTTCGAAGCCCAGAGCATGGGACTTCTCGCCGGCCTCTTTCCGGGATATTCGGGCTTGATCCGAGCGGCTGGCACAAGCTACCGTCCGCGTCCCACCGGACGGCCCGAGGCCGCCCTCTCCTGGCGCAAGGACGACACGCGACTGCACGTCGACGCCTTTCCATCGAACCCCACCCAGGGCATGCGCATCCTGCGGGTGTTCGCCAACATCGGTACCGTGCCTCGCGTGTGGCGCGTTGGCGAACCGTTCGAGCAGATGGCCCGGCACTTTCTCGAGCGCATCCCAGAGCCGCGGCCGCTCGTCGCGCAACTCTCGCATCGGCTTGGCATCACGAAACGCCCGCGCTCGGCCTACGATCACTACATGCTGTATCTGCATGATCTGGCCAAGGCCGATCTCGGCTACCAGCGCGACTCCAGCCAGCTGACATTCGCCTTTGCACCGGACTCGGTCTGGATCTGCTTTTCGGATCAGGTCATGCACGCCGCGATGTCCGGACAGTTCATGATGGAGCAGACCGCGCATCTGCCGGCTGCCGCGCTGGCCTTCCCCGCCCAGGCCCCCCTGGCCGTGCTCGAACGTCTGGCAGGCAGGCCCTTGCTCTAGACGGGCCCGCTCAGGCAGCAGCTTTTGCGGCCGCCGCGCAGCGCTCCCTGAGAACGTTCTTCTGGACCTTGCCCATGGTGTTGCGCGGCAGCTCGGCGGCAAAGAAGATGCGCTTGGGTACCTTGAAATTTGCGATGGCGAGCTTCAGGGCGCCGATCAGGGCGCGCTCGTCTCCGCTGACACCCGGCTTCATGACCACGACGGCCGTCACGGCCTCCCCGAAATCAGGATGGGGAACGCCCACCACCGCCGACTCCGCGACGCCCGGCAGGTTGTCCAGATAGCTCTCGACCTCCTTCGGATAGACGTTGTAGCCGCCCGAGATCACCAGATCCTTGGCGCGGCCGACGATGTGCACGTAGCCGCGCGCGTCGATGCGTCCGAGATCCCCGGTCTTGAACCA
>PLEY01000067.1 GCA_003136595.1 Burkholderiales bacterium | reverse complement strand
GCCGCGCCGCATGAGTGCTTTTTCTGGCGCACCCATGCCGGTGCGGAGCTGGACCTGCTAGTGGTGCGTGGCGGGCGGCGGATTGGTGTCGAGGTGAAACGGACGACGGCCCCAGCCATCACGCCATCGATGAGATCGGCAATGACGGACCTGAAACTCAGTCAGCTGTATGTCGTGCACGCGGGGGAGGTAACCTTCCCGTTGGCGAAAAAGGTGCAGGCGGTCGCGTTCGCGGACCTCTTGAAGGAGGTCGGGGTACTGAAATAGAGCGTCCTTCGGCGTGGCATGTCGACTGGACTGTATGCAGGCGATGCAGCTGACTGGCAACCGTTTGCGATCTATCGGATCTATCGAGCTCATGCGGATCCTATTGACGGTGTTTCTGACGGTAAGATTCACGCGCTCCAAAGCGAAGTCGTCGGCTTTCAAGTACTTACAGGTGCCGGAGAGAATTGATTGGGAGTGACCAAGGCGCTACTCAAATTTCGCACGATCGGTCGCAGTTGTGAGCCCTGAGTTTCTGGCAAAACTGGCAAAAACCTGCTCTTCGGCAAGACGCTTGGCGCGGTTTTTATCAGTCGGCGTGGAATATCTACCAGAACTCGCAGATACCAAGTCCGCAAAACAATATGTGGCGGCGCAACCAGGCGTCCAAACCACGCACCCGGTCACAGCTCTGGTGATCTGACTCGACGTGGCACAAACTTCCCTGCGTCGATCACAACCGTCTCCGCGAGTCTGTCGTGGGCGCACTGCCGGTTGCGGTGCGTGAAGAACTGTGCGAAGCCAAAACCACCTTCGAGGAACGAAGCGCCGTAGCCGAGCGATCTCTCCAGTGCCTGCCACAACGATATGCGCTGGTGCGTGAGAGAAACTACTTTTATCCGCACGAGGCGTTTCCCGATGGTCTGCCCTTTGCCAAAGTAAAGCGCCAGGGAGAAATAGATCACCAGTACGATCACATCGATCACATGCGGCAGATTGAGCAGGGTGTGCCGTTCCCAATGGTGCGAAACATAGGTGTCCCAAAGTAGCTCGGCCAGTTTTCGGAGCAGCGCCACCAGGACGAAGTCAATGCCGAATCCTGCAGCGCGCCGACTGAATGTAGCCAGCGGTAGACCGTCAATCTCATCCTCTCTTGCGGTCTCGCGGGCGCGGTAGTAAGTGATCATGCCTCAGTGTACGGCCATCGGTCACCGCATTCCGTTGGCGGCTGCTCGAGGCAGTCGACCATCACACCCGAGTATCGCCCAGGAGCGCATGCTCGCAGACACAAATACACCGCACTCGCTAAGGTTCAGCGCGCCACTCGACGGGCAATAACCATGCGCCTATGCTCTTCCAATGAGTTGGCAACACGTGCGAATGTCGCGATTTGGCGGTCCCGAAGTCCTGCAAGTGGTGGAGGAGTCAGCGAATCCCGAGCCGGGGCCTGGGGAGGTTCGCATCAAGGTGCTGGCAGCCGGTACCGGGTTTACCGATACGATGATTCGGCGCGGGCGCTATCCGGACTTTAAGGGGCCGCTGCCGTTCACTTTGGGCTACGAGATCGTTGGTGTCATCGAGAAGGCTGCTCCCGGCGTGGTAACTCCGCTCGAGGGTCAGATGGTCGCTGATTTATGTGTGGTGGGTGGCTATGCGCAATTTGCCATCCGCCCAGCGCGGTTACTCGTGCCAGTGCCGGATGGGATCGATCCGGCCGAAGCGGTTTGCATCCCTCTTGCTTATCTGACCGCGTTTCAGATGCTCACTCGCTATCGCGAACTACCGTCGGGGGGCACAATTCTAGTAATAGGTGCATCGGGCACAGTTGGTACAGCATTGCTCGATCTTGCGCGCCACCTTGGCCTGAAGGCGATTGGCACGTGTTCTGCGGCGAACCTGCCGGTAATCGAGCGGCTTGGGGCGGCGGCGATCGACTATCGCGCGGGTGACTTTGTCCATTCCGTGCGTCAACTGACGCCGGGCGGCACTGGCGTGGATATCGCCTTTGATGCGATTGGCGGCGCGCACTTCAGCCGTTCGTTTGCGTGTCTGGCACCCGGCGGGCTGCTCGTTGGCTACGGGTCGCAAACCATGGCCGTGGGTCGCGAAAGCCTGATGGCGGCAGGCATGGGATTGGCTAGGCTTAAGCTGTGGAGCGCGTTGAGCTTCCTTTACGGTGGCCGCAGCGCCGTTTTCTACAGCATAACGGCCCGTCGATCGAAGCATCCCGAGGACTTCAAGGCCGATATGGCAATGCTGTTCCAGCTTTTGCGCGCCGGCACTATCCGGCCCGTTGTGATCGAGCGACTTCCGCTATCAGCGGCACGCGAGGTTCATACGCGCATCGACAGGGGCGGACTTGGCGGCAAAATCGTACTTTTGCCTTGGTATGTGAACGGCCTCCGATGACTGACCAGGTATATCGGGTGTGGTGCGTGCCGAATCGCCACGTTGCCCTGGGCGGTTGCCGTCCATGTACGGGCGCTGGCTGACAGCCGTGTTGCTGCCCCCCGCGCAGCAGTTCGCCCAAGATGGCGAAACTGCGAAACTGAAAATCCCGACCGATGAAACTCCAGTCGCATGGTATGGCTGCCAAATTGCCTTGACCCTTTCGGCATCTATCGNNGTAGATCTGACGGTAAGTTTGGCATGACCTCCGCAGAAGTCGCGTAATTTCAAGCGGTTATCCCCGATGGACACCCAAACTGCTCCACTTGTGGACACCCCAAAATGCTCCACCTGCGAGGCGGTGTAGCTGCCTAAAGAAGTAGCAATCGCGCGCGGAGAATTCGGCAGGACGTAACCTCGACTCCCTTAACTGGGAGGATCCGGAGTTGAACGTCTTGAAACCGCACAAGAAGACCACCATCGCCACGCTCATCGAGCGCGGCTTGAGCCAGCGCGAGATCGAGCGGATCTCCGGAGTCAATCGGCGCACGATCCGTGCGATCCAGCAGGAGATGGCGGCGCGGGGGGCAAACTGCTCCACCCCGTCCACCGGCTCGATTCAAAGTGCTCCACCCCGTCCACCGGGTCGCAAGTGGTCGCCGTCGGCCTGCGAGCCGCACCGTGCCTTCATCGAGGCGCAAGTGCTGTTACGGCGGAACGCGACTGCCATTTACCAGGATCTGGTGGACCACCACGGTTTTACGGCGGCCTACGCGAGCGTGAAGCGCTTCGTGCGCACCCTCAAGCGGGTCGAGCCGGAGCAGTTTGACCGGCTTGAATTTGGTATCGCAGAGGAGTGCCAGGTCGACTACGGCGAAGGGGCGCCGACCCTGGACCCCAAGACCGGCCGCTACCGGAAACCCCGCCTGTTCGTCATGACCTTGCGCTACTCACGGCGCAGCTTCCGGCGCGTGGTGTGGCAATCCGGGCAGGAAATCTGGGCGCAGTTGCACGAACAGGCGTGGCGCTACTTCGGTGGTTGTACGCGTTATGTCGTGCTCGACAATCTGCGCGAAGGGGTCATCAAGCCGGATCTCTATGAGCCGCAGCTGAACCCGGTCTATGGCGCCGTGCTGGCCCACTACGGCGTGATCGCCGACCCGGCCCGCGTGAAAGATCCGAATCGCAAGGGTGCCGTCGAGAATGCGATTCAGCATACCCAAAGTACCGCACTCAAGGGACGCCGCTTCGACTCTCTCGAGGAGCAGAACGCGCATCTCGAGCATTGGGAGACGCGCTGGGCCGCAACGCGCATCCACGGTACCGCCAGGCGCCAGGTCGAAGCCCTGTTCCAGGAGGAGCGCAGTGCCTTGTTACCGCTGCCGCTACAGGGCTTTGCGTACTTTACCGAGTTCGAGCGCACGGTGGCCGACGACACCTGCATCCGCGTCGACCACAGCAGCTATGCAGCGCGCCCGGCGCGCATTGGCAGCCAGGTCCTGGTGCGCCAGTTCGAGCACCACCTCGAGATTCGCGATCGCCACTCGCAGCAGTTGTTGCGCACCCATGCGCGCGCCCCCCGGCCGGGCAGCGTGATCCTGCCCGACGGCGAGCGCCTGTTCAATCCCTCGCGCGAGACGCGCCGCATCCTGGCGCAGGCGGCCGACATCGGCCCGTCGGCAGCGCGGCTCTGCCAGGACCTGTTCGAACGCGACGGGCGGGTTGGCCAACGGCGTCTGTGGGGCATCGTCGGACTGGCCCGCAAATATCCCCGCCGCCTCGTGGAACGGGCGTGCGCGATGGCCCTGCGCGAAGGCGTCCAGAGTTACCTGCACATCAAGGCCCTCACGGAGCGCTTGTTCAGCGACGCCCTGGCCGGCATGGATGAACCCATCCAGGGCGAACTGCTCCTGACCCAGGCCGATCCGCTGATTCGAGACGGCGAAGACTACGCCGACCTGTTTACCCGCGGCGCCCAGCAAAGCGCCGCCTTACCCAGCCCCACTCAGGAGGACACACCGTGAGCATGACCCTCAATGAAATCGAACGCGCCTTGCGGGCCTTGCGCCTGTCCGGCATCCGCGCCACCCTGGAGACCCGCGTGCTGCAGGCACAGGCCAGTGGCGAGCCGTTCCTCGACACCTTCTCCCTGATCCTGCAGGACGAACTGGACCGGCGGCGCTCGCGCCTGATGGAGCGCCGCTATCAGCTCTCGGGCCTGGACGAGCGCGCCACCCTGACCGACTTCGACTGGCGCTTCAATCCCAAGCTGCCGCGCCAGGCGTGCTTCGAGCTGCACACCCTCAAGTTCCTCGCCGCAGGCGAGAATGCCCTGATCATCGGCAAACCCGGCACCGGCAAGAGCCGCGTCGCCAAGGCCATCGCCTACCACGCCACGCTGCAGGGCCACGAGGTGCGCGTCCTCGAAGCCGATAGCGTCTTTGCCCAGTATGCCCTGAGCGAGGCCGCCGACCAGCAACGCCAGCTGCGTTCCTGGGTGGAAGCCGACCTCGTCATCCTCGATGACCTGTTCCTCGCGCGCCGCATCAGCGAGGCCGCCAGCGAGGTGCTGCAGACCCTCGTGCATCAGCGCTACAAGGCGCGTCGCAGCCTCGTCGTGACGTCCAACCGCGTGGTTCAGGACTGGGGCAAATACCTCGGCGACAACACCATGGCCACGACCATCCTCGACCGGCTCATGCACCGCTCGCACCTGCTCGAGTTCGAGGGCCGCAGCTACCGCATGAAAGAGGCCGCATCGAAGTTCGGAACGCAGGAGCCGCCCCGATGAAAACAGCGACGCGAGCCCGTGTTACCCACCCCGCCACGCGTTCGCGTCCGTCGCAAGCGACGCACGCGCGGCGGCGTGGATAACACTACTTCGTCCGACAATGACCTGCCCCAAAACCGGCGGTGACGCATTACAATCGAAACGTTCTGCCTGGAGCACTTTGGGTGTCCATAAGTGGAGCAGTTTCAAGTGTCCATCGGGGTGCCTGTCAAAATCTTCCAGCCNNCTGATCACTTCAAGATTGCCGTCTACTTCCATTGCGGTGGCCTTGATCTCTATCCTTCCGGCCTGACCCACAGAAAAGTCGGCTGAACCTCAATAAATTTCGAAGATGTCGACAGATTGTCCATTTCCAATAGCTAGTAGCTTGCCATCAGGGCTGACAGCGATTCCCTTGTGACCACCTTCGAAAGAAAGCAATTTCTGTCCGGTGCGCGCGTCTAGGATGAGATTTCGCGCGGGAATTGCAGAGCCTCTACCCGTGTCCCCTTTCAAGAACAGATATTTCTCGTCAGGACTCAAAGCAATATCTGTTGGAAGAAGCGATGCTGGAACGGTGCGGCTTACGATGTCGTCTATCGTGGCGTAGGTGAGGAGCTTCAGAGTCCGGATGTCGAGAATGTTGCCGGAACTAAGAGAAGCGCGTGTCCTCGCACCGTTTGTGACGAGCGTGGTCGTGATTAACTTTTGCTCATATACCGGATGCGAAATCCCCTTGATCTCTGTCACCTTTGAGGGCGAAAGAAGAGCCGTGCGGGGCGACCGCTTTCCGTCCGGATCAATCAACCTCGCGATTGCGTCGGAGGGCTTCAGCGCTAACTCGTCCGACACGGGCGGGAGATGACCCTCCTTCCACACGCCTATACCCGTCTGATTCCACAATCCGACCACCAAGACCTGATCGTCCAGGGCCCACGAAAGGGCGAACGAGTCGAATCCTTGGAGGTCGAATTCCTTGAATTGCCACGATCTAGTTTCTTATATCCGAAATGCAGGATGCTCGCCCGTCCCCGCCGTAGTCAGAAGCTTTGTGCCATCCCCGTTGAATTGTGACCAGTTCGTCGAGATAGGCGCTTCCCGTACAAGTTGGCCGCTCATTGGATCCCAGAACTGAATGATGTGACTATCTCGGCCCCAGCTTCTCCCGAAAGTAAGGTATTTACCTTCAGGGCTCCATAGCAAAAGAGTCTGCGGCGAATCTCCGAAGTCAGGAAGGCCAGAGATGCGGGCTTGCACCGTGTTCCGCTGCAAGTCCCAGATGAGAACGTCCGTTTTGATCGGGGCTGGATTGTCGACGATCGCCAAATACTGCCCATCTGGACTGAAGGTAAGCGCCTTGACCCAAGAATTTCTCCCTTCATCCTGAAGAGCTATGCTTCTCCAAAACTTGAGTTGTGGCACTCGTACCTGCCCTTCAGTTGAACTGAGGTTATCTGAGTCTGGACGATGCGCCAAGTTCGAATCACGAGAGACTGCTATCTGCATATAGGATCCTGAGAGGTTCCCAGTTCCTCGATCCGTTGCACGCTCCAACTGGGCATTGGAGCTCGCACTACGCTGGTCGGTCGACTGCGCATGCGCGGCAATCCCGAAGCACAACCCTACTACCCAGACGAACCCGAGAGAGGCAGGCTTTGCGATCCTTGGCAGCCGCTTATGATTTCCAGCTTTTGAAAGTAGGATTCGCAAGAGGCTCAATCGAGGAGCAATCGTGGAATTTGACGCATGGACGCTCAGAAGAGCTCGCTATGCGTGCCCGGTCGAATCAGCCTTAGCTCACCCGTCTTGAGGTCTCCGCTCTTCTCGTAGAGGAGCAACCAGTCTGGTTCAATGTGGCAGTCACGCACGCCGACCCATTCTCCGGACAGCGCGTGGTCCCGGTGCCGTTCATGCAGCGGTTTGTCGTTCATCAAACTCTTGACAATGGCGCGCATCTTTTCCCAATCATAGCGACCAGAGCCCTTGATACGCTTCTTATCTGACTTGAACGTGGCGGTTTCCTTCAGCTTTCTCGACATAACTGCGTCGTGGGACTACAGGTCGTCGAGCGTCGTTTCTGTAGTGTCCCCCGCTCTTGCTGCTTTGATCGCAGCGAGCGTCTCGGGATTGGGGCGTGGCATCGCCATGGGCAATCCCCCCGTCTCAACGACGCTTCGCAAGAAGAGTCGGATTGCGGTGCTCACGTCGAGACCTGAGGCTTTGAGCACTGCCTCTGCCTCCCGCTTGAGTTCCGGTTCTACTCGCGACCGTACATCTGCTGTCAACATTTGGACTCCCGATAGATTCGCTACAATGTAGCTACATTGTAGCCCGTCGGAATCTATTTTGCTACCGCATCTGACCGCGAACTTTAGGCCACCTTCGGGTGTAGTCTTGGAGCAGCGCTCAGCTTCTCGAAAGTTCTGAAAATTGGCCTAAATTACTGTTTCCAAAGCGCTTTCGGATAGGGTCAATTTCGTTCAATAACTCTATATTTATCAATATGTTAGCGTATTATTCGGCCGCTGTTAATCCGCAGGTCCCTGGTTCGAGTCCGGGTTGGGGAGCCAGATAATCAAGTACTTACGCGCATGAAGCTCTTTGGCCTCTGAGTTTGGGAAGCAGTGGGCGCAAACTCACTCACGCAAAGCAACACAGGTAGCCTTGATCAATAGACTCGTATTGCCCCGGCGCGACCCAACCATGCCCACCTCCCGCGCGGGCTGTTGCGTACGCCCAGGAAGCAACCCGGCGATTCACCTCCGGGCCCCCGCCGAGTCCTATCCGCGCGCCGATTTCGGTCAGCGCATCCTGATGCTTGGTTAGCCTCTCAAGCCACCGCTCCAAGTGCGGCCTCGCAGCCAAAGAGTCCGATTTTCTTCGATTACAGCCGGGGTGCGCCAGCACAAAGTTGTGCGCCAGGTCCCTGGCGTAGTGTGCAAAGGGGATAAAGTGATCAACATCGGCCGGTCCCATCTCCCGGCGACAGTAAAAGCAGTAGGGTCCATCGAGCGTCCTTAGGAGACCCCCAAACACCACCAAGGACTCGCGCGAGGTCTCGAACAGAAACGCCTCAAGATCGTCTGATCTCCCGAGAATGCTGAAATTCCGCTGGTTCGCCTTGATATGACCTATCCAATGGGAACGAACCAACTGCTGAACCAGTGGGTAGAACCGCCGGAAGCAGTAGCAAACTCCCCTCTTCAACCGAACCCGTCCCCGTTCGACACCCTCATACAAGAACTGGTCCGTGGTACCGCCAACATTCTGAAGATATTTGAGCGGCTGCGATGCAACGGTCCGGGCGACGCTTGTTAGCAGCGCCTGATAGCCGGGATGTGCCCGCGCCATCTGTGGTGTAGTTACGCCGCTCTGTGCCCGAAAGCCAGAGATCGCCGTTAGAACGGCAGCTTGGGTACCATTGTTCTGAACTAGGGTGTCAGGAGCAGTACCATTTCGACCGTCCCCGTATGGCAGCGTGTGCCGCCAATACAAGTAGATGAAACGCTCGCCGATCTGCCGCACCGACAGATCGAGTTCGTTCCCATCGTCGGCCCCGAGTTCGACCGAGAGATCCGCCAAGGCCGCCAATAAAGCGAACTTGTATGTCGCCGTGAAATCACCTTCGTTAAAGAGCCTCTGAAGTCTTGAAAGGAAGTCCAGCTGCTGATCGGAAGATGGGATTGGGATCATGAGCTCCCTACTTGGTCCAGTAGTTGGCCTTCTCTGGAATAACCCACCTAACTCCGCCCCGGGGATCTTCTTGGTCGCCTTCGTATCTCGGAATCAAATGGATGTGCAGATGAGGGATCGTTTGGCCTGCGGCCGCGCCGTCGTTGATACCGACGTTAAAGCCGGCCGGCATATGCTCGTGATCCAATTCTTTCTTCGACCGATCCAAAAGCAAAAGGAGAGCCTCCCGCTCCTCATGGTCAGTTTCGAAGAATGAAACTATGTGTCTACGAGGAATGATGAGGCGGTGGCCCGGGGAAACGGGATAGCCGTCCAACACGGCGAATGCGTGCTCGTTCTCGTCGACGATGCGACTTTTCGGCAGTCTACAAAACGGACAGCTCGTTGTGCTCATTACGTCGACTAAGATTCAGGTCAAAAGAACTGACTGGGCGCACTTGCGTTGAAAGGTTATCCTAACCCCATTGGAGCGGCAACCTGCCAACTTACCCATGCAGGGGCGACATGCAGCTATACGCCGGGACCTCAAAGGATTTTATCGGCGACGCAACGCGGAACTCGACGGCAAGAGCCATCCTGAGATTCTTGGTCGTGTTGAACTTGCCCCAATCGCGGTCTGAGGCGAACTGGTCCACCATCCTGCTGAGTTCAAACAGCCGCGAATCACCTTGCGGATTACTCATTCTTGACCCGCAATGTAAGAGAGATTAAGGTTGACTTGACAATACGTGAGGTCGTGTGGGCATCAATCTCCTAGTAGCAGTGACGGACACCGTGAACCGCCCCGGGTTCGTAGAGGCCAGTTGGCTTAAGTCACGCCGCCACCGTTACGGATTGATTGCCGAGTTGCTTGTAGTAGTTTGCCTCAGCTTCTGCCGGAGGGATATAGCCGATGGGTTCAAGCAGTCNNATATATACGATGGGTTCAAGCACTCGTTGGTTGTTAAACCAGGATACCCATTCTAGCGTGCCGAGTTCGACGGATTCGCGCGTCTTCCACGGCCCGCGGCGATGAATCAGTTCCGCCTTGCCTTGTAAAGCCCATTGATCGTCTAGGCCAAGGCTTTGTCGTAGCTGTCGCCTTTGGTGCCGACCGACGGCTCGATGCCCGCTTCCGCCAAGCGCTCGCTGTAGCGAATCGACACGTACACGGCCAAGCCAATCCCGATCTCCCGACACTGCTTGGCATCACCGGCTTCTGAAGGTTTGAGCACAGCCATGTTCTGGCTGTCCGTGGATCGCGACTTCTTCATGCAGAGCTCCCACGATTGGAGCAAATTCTACCTCTGAGTCCTGCGTCATTGCGGCGGAATTAACGACCCCCCTTGAGGCGGTCGGGGTCGGATGGATCATCTTGATCTAGCCCAGCAGGTTCCCGACTTCTGAACCCGTCAGCCCTTCCGACGTGTCAGCCAAGGCCGCCACAATCGCCCCCAACTACCCTGCTGAGAGCACTTGCTCCGGCGCCGCGCCGCACTCACACGTGTTTGGCCAGGCTCATACGTTGATGCAGAATTCGGGCGATGCCGACAGCATCAGCCTTGCCACGGTAGACGATAACGTGCGACCCAACCAGGTAGGCCAGGAACGGCGCCGGCAGATCTTCTCGGGTGTGCCCGATTTGCGGGTTGTGGCTTAGCGCCTGCAGGGCGTCATCAAGCTTGTGGCGATAGGCCTGCAGCCGCTGCGGTCCCCAGGTCTCGCCGGTATAGCGCAGAATGTCGATCAGATCTTGCCTTGCTTTCGGTGCGAGCTGAAGGGGTAGCGGTTCACGGGAGGACATCGGGGTCCATCGGCCGGCCGCTGTGCAGGGCGTCAATGGCGCTCTGCGTGATCTCGTTCATCGTGTCGGGCGTGTACGGGATGGCCTCGCCGCGATCGAGTTGATCAGCGCCCTGTTTGATAGCGGCATGCCAGGCCGCCACCCGGCTTTCCTCGGCCTGCATGCGCCGGATGGCGTCGCGGATGACCTCGGTGGCGTTGCCATAGAAGCCGCTGGCGACCTTGGCCTTGATGAAGCCCTCCATCTCGGGCGAGAGGTTGACGTGCATGGTCATCGGGAGACCTCCGGTCCAGTGATGTCCACATCATATCCACGGGATGGATATAGATCAAGAATCTCCTCTGGGCGTCCCCCCCTGCTCTGCCAGGCTTTGCCATCCGACACTCCAGCATTACAATTGAGTCGTATGTAATACCGAAGGAGGTGAAATGGATCCCACAACCCTCACGAGCAAATGTCAGGTCACGGTCCCAAAAGAAGTGCGGGAGCGCGTCGGCCTCAAGCCTGGCGATAAGGTCGTGTTCACGGTCCTGAGCAACGGGACGATCATCATGCGGCCGAAGCGGGGATCGATTCTCGACCTGGTCGGGCTCCTCAATCGTCCCGACCAACCACACATCCGTATAGAGGAAATGACTCCGGACCTCGGCGAAGTAGATTGAGTGCCGCGCTCGACACCAATGTTCTCGTCCGACTGCTGATCAAGGACGACACCGAGCAGTCCGCATTGGCCCAAGGGTTCGTCCGTACTCAGCAGGCGGCGGGGACGCCTGTGCACCTCCTCCTGGGGGCGCTTTTGGAAACTGAATGGGTATTGCGCAGCCGGTATAGGATTCCCAAGGAGAGCATTGTCCTACTGTTTGCGCAGCTTCTCGAGAAATCGGATGTCGTGATCGAGGACGAGCGGGCGCTCGAAGAGGCACTCTTCAACTGGCGGGATCAGGCCGGGGTTGACTTCACCGAGGCTCTGCTCTGCGCCCGCGCCTGGAGCCTGGGGATAGACCGCTTCGTCACTTTCGACCAGGGCGCGGCCCGGTTACCCCGTGCCGAAAGGTTGGAGTAGCACTTGCAAGGTTCTCGGACATACCTGTTCTCCGAACCACGTTCTCCCGGCAACACGGTGTTCCCTGTTCCTGCCCTGATTAGCTGCGCTGAGCGCTCCTCGCGAAGAAGCCGACGGTGCCACCAAACGGGTAAAGGCGTGTACGACGAGTGGGTGCAGTTTTGGCGTAGCGCTCAGCTTCCCGGGATTTCTGAGAATTGACCCAAGTTACTGATTCCAAAGAATTTTCCCATACACTCAGCTTCGGGCAATAACTCTATATTAATCATAGAGTTAGGTCTGACGTCGGCCCCTGTTAATCCGCAGGTCCCTGGTTCGAGTCCAGGTTGGGGAGCCAACCGCCTATATAAATCAATAGGTTAGAAGAGCAACCCACATCCCCACCCCCGTTTCAAGCGGCGCTCTTTTGCGCAAATCGCCGAAAGCGCGCTCGTTGCCAATGTCCGCGACGCGGTAACTTTCGGCGTCATGAGCACCACTCGCCAGCTAGACGATCTTCCCGCGCCGATGGATCACGAGCCACAGTGCCGCTAGAACCGCGGCGCCCTGGAGCGCGTGTCCGAGCCTGGCATGGGTGGCACCGGCCCAACAGAGTACTTCATGAGCCTGGGCGTGGGCAGATCCCGCCGCGGCAACTATCTCCGTCAGACCGGTGGAAACTTCATCTACCAAATATGGCGATGCCCAGTCTGCGGGTATCTCGAGTTTTACGATCGGGATCCCCCTTGAGCGTCCACCAGTTTCCGCAACGCGGCCCAGGTGCTATTGACGCCGGAATCGGGCCTTCAGACAATGGAGCTTCTGGAGGAGGCAAACCGCCCATGGACGATTTCCGCGAACGGCTGGTGACTTTGGAAGCGAGCATCGCGGCCACCCTTCCTACGCTCGCGACAAAAGAGGATCTGCAGCGCGAGCTGGTGAGCGTACGGTCCGCCATCGGCGAGCAGACCTGGAAGATTGTCGGCTGGGTCACGCTCGCCGGCGGCTTGCTTGTGGCGGCCGTCTATTACATCTCGCGCCATTCGTACTGAGGTTCGCATAATGCGCTTGCGCTTCCACCGGTCAATCAGGATCCTTCCCGGGATCCGACTCAACCTGAACCGGCGCTCGAGCTCGATCACGGTCGGTGGCCACGGCGTGCACGAGACGTTCGGCAGCAAGGGCATTCGGACGACGATCGGAATCCCCGGTACCGGCCTGTCAGCTAGTCAATTCGAGCCCCATCGTCACGCGCCTGTAACGCCGCGACCGTCGACCGTCGGCGCGATCGGCACGCTGCTCGTGGTGGGCCCGGTGCTGGCGGCCGTGTTTGCGGTCGCGTTCTTCATCATCGGCCCGGCGATCAATCGATGAACCATAAACGCAAGAAGTCCAAGCGCACGTTCGAACCAGTTCGAGGAGCGGTACAGCATGCGGATTCTTTTTCGACGCAAATGCACCCAGTGCACCAAGTTCATCGCCGAGCGCAATCAAAGCACCACTTATCCAAACGCGTTTTAAATCATCCTTTGTTGAAGACGGTTTGGTATGTCGATACAGCAATGGGCTGCGAGCAAAAGCCGGATGGTCGGACGCACTGCCTAGCGTTCGCTACAATTTTCCTGGGGAGACTTCTGACCATCCAACTGTTGTCACTGGGGGACCATTTTGTTAAATATTCTAGACTGGTCGAGCTTCAAATAGCGTCCATCGGACAAGAGTTCAGCCGGACCGGAATAATTGTCGCCTTCCTTTCCCAAGCTAGCATAGGCG
Organism: Burkholderiales bacterium; assembly: GCA_003136595.1. Lineage (GTDB taxonomy): Bacteria > Pseudomonadota > Gammaproteobacteria > Burkholderiales > Burkholderiaceae_D > BOG-994. Next base: position 4,876 of record PLEY01000067.1, on the reverse strand, counting down.
CCGGGAAATGACCGGACCACGTTCTGGGTGTATCTGAGGCCCGAGTTTCCGCCGGCTATGGAGATTGCAGATTCGACGGATTGGTCTGGGAGCGGCACCTCACACTTGTGGTCGCCATCTCCATAATCATCATGGACTTCTGCATAGCTCAGCCCAGTGCCGACAGTCATCGTGTCAGTGATGGAGGCGCCACACTTGATTTTCTCCGCCGTTACATTTCCAGGCCACGAGCCTTGCACCGTTGATTGACGAACCACCTGGCACATCCAGGCAACGCCCGCTTGCAATCGCCCTGATGACGTAGCCCCCGCGTTCACTTTTCAGTGACCACAATTGCTCAGACGCGCCGGTGCCGCAAGCTGACTGAAGGACTGGGGCCGAGATGTCCGAGCCGCTCCGGTCGATGCCGATACACTTTCCACTCAAGCGGCTCACGATCCGGTAGCCCGCTCCGGCGGTTGCCTCGACAGACCACTGCTGGTTCGGACCCGCATGGCACTCGTATTGAATGACGACCGGACCATCGGCAGTCGCTCCACCCTCTAGGTCAAGACACTTGCCGGACGCCAGGGACTGGATCATACCGGGCTCAGTGGCGAGCGACTGACTTGCATGAGCCGCAAGAAGGAGGATGAGTAGGAGCAAGGCGGCCACGTGGAGCAGTGGTTTCCCAGTCGGCTCGATACTCCTGGTGCTGATTCGCAATCCGTCCATCCGCAAATTCCGCTTGCTGTCTCGCCTGGAAAGCCCCGCTGCCGGGATGGCGGGCCCATCCCGCCGGCTCTCTTGCGATTAAACCCCAGCTTCGATCAAAAGGGTGCCCCGAACGATAGCTCTTGTGGCAANNGCGATGCTGCATGTCACGCTTCGTTTGGCCGGTCTCATCGCGCCGGACTATTCTTCGGGTCGATTCCGCAGTTCGCGACGCGCGATCTGCGATGAGTTCCCGAGAGGCGCCTGCGGCATGCGAGCCTTGCTTGGCGTCGAAATCCGGAACAAAGGGCGGTGACGGCAAGCGCTCGAGGATACGGGGCCATGCATTGGTTCAGGCTTGATCCCTCCAGGTCGTGTGGCATCTGGCAGGCACGGAGTGTGTCCGCAACATGACGGGAACTCTCGCGGCTACGGCGTCAAGGAGTGCTGGAATAAAAGGTGCTGTTCCGTTCTTGATCACCTGACTTGATAGCGCGGTCACGCCCTGACGAAGTGAGGGAACCCGCGTATGCTGGATTCGTCGTAAGGCTAGAGAACAGGGCGCTGCGGATTGCGTAGTTTGCGCGATACGGTCAGTGTCCGACTTGATTGCAGGCCATGGAATCAACTGAAGTAGAGCGGGGTGCCCGACCCCGTGCTCCAAGAGCGCAGCGGTCCCAACTGGTGCAGCGAGTGCGTCGCGAGATGGAGGGGATCCGGCTCTGGGAGTTCGAGAGCAAGGAGACCTTGCTGGTCTCGGGCGTTGCGGTCAATCGGGTGCTGGTGCCCGCCCAGTCCGTTGCAGAGGCGTTGACTTTCGTGAGCACTGTGTCCTGGACGGCTCCGCAGACCCCTGAGTTTCTGGTACTTCGCGGGCCCCTGGAAGATGAGCAGGCGACGGAGCCCTCACTCCTCCTATCCAAGGAGGGTCTTTTCTCCCTGGCTAGTAGCGAGCTGAATGACGGCTGGACACCGTTACGCGACAGACTGCAGGCGTGCCTCGATCGTAAACTGACCTGGCGCGGGGGGTCGGTCCTGCGCGGCGTTCCGGACTATGTGCTTATCGCCGGGCCCGGTGAACGGCTCGCGGGACTCTTCAACGAAGAACCCCGCTCGCTCGCGAGGCAGCGCGAGCGGCGCTCGAGCGTGGCGGCAGCCCTGGGGATGAGCTAAGCGTGATCGCCTGGCGCGGCACTCCCGCGCTCGTGTCGGCTCGCGTCGAGGAAAGAAATCCCCGATACAGATCGGCATTGCTCCTGCTCAGTCAGCATGTTTCTCTCAGATGAGCGGGTGGAGCAATACAGGGCGAAGCGGGATTGGGCGAGACGCACGGGAGATTGGTCTTCGCGGTATCGGGTTGGGAACTTGACGGGCCAACCGACGCTCGAATGGACAGTGGCGCGGGACTGGCAAGACAACCAGCAGGACCGGCGCCCCGGAAAGTATTGATGACACAAAGATCGAGCGGCGACTACCTAAGGCCCATGCCGTTCGCGACTCGCTTGGCAGAGCTCGCCAAGTTGGCCGACGGTTGGCTGGATGGCGTCGGCCTTGGCCTGCCCAGCGCCGGCCTGGACTGGCTGACGGCCGTCTGGCTCCACGAGTGCAGCCGGGACGTGCCCGAACCTCTGGCTTATCCGACCCCGGAAGGTCGCATTGAGTTGCAGTGGCACCTGGCGCGTGACACCCTATACCTCGAGGTGGATCTGTCGCGCCATAGGGGTGAGTTGGTGGTCCTAAACGATACGACCGAGCGTATCGTCGCCCGCGATACCTACGATTTGTCGACGGCACGGGACTGGCAGGCGATCGTGAACGTTCTCAGGCTTGCTCATGCCGAGTCACCGGAGAACCTGCAGGTCGGTTCCGAGATCGGGGCCTGGCTGGAGCAGGATGAGGACAGTCCCACGATCTCGGGCGCCACGCCAGTGCAGCAGGACGTCCCGACCCTGGCCAACTGGCCAAGGCGTCCTCGCACGCTGCCGATGGAATAGCGCCGGGTGAGTCTTGTGTGGGTTGTGGCACAGAACCGCGGCCCCAGCATCCGCTACGCTACTTCCAGATTCGATCCCGCAGGGCGCTCCCTGCGTTCCAGGGAGACTGAAATGACCCCGCCCCAAGTTGCCGAAGCGGCACAAGTACGCCATCGCTATTCGGCGGCCTGTCATGACCAGGCGGCCCAACATCATGCAGAAGCGGCCAGGCACTTCAAGGTGGCTGCCGCGAGTCATGACCTGAAGGATCTCGTCGGCAGCGAGCATCATGCGAATCTGGCCCAGAGCCACGCGGTTCTCGCGACCGAACAGCACAAGCTCCTGGATCACGACCATCCTGCCAGCTACCCCGACCGGGAGTATGGAGAACTCCAGGTGGCACTGGGGCTCACGCCAAGTCAGGCGCAAGCCTGGCAGCGGCTCCTTGACTCGGAGCATGCCTGGGCCGAGTTTCACCTGGACACCCCGGTAGACGAAGTGAACAAGGGGGTTCTGGAGCGGGACGAGATCCATCTTGTTCATCTGCAGGCTGACATCATGCACATGAAGGCGCGCATTGCCGCCGTCAAAGGACTTTATGCCGTTTTCACGCCAGCTCAGAAGCGAATTTTCGATGATTTCCACGCGGTGATTCCGGTGGGGCGCGGTGGCTTTCGGCGCGGCACACTGGAAAGCGTGAGCTAGCCGTATGGCTGTCTTGACGCCGGTACCTCCCTGGAGGGCATGTGGTCTATGCCTCTAAAATCATGCAGCACCTTCAGCAGGAAGCCAAACGGCTTTCGATTGACTGGCTGACCGATGCCCCGAACCTGACCGAGGCAGAAATCGCTGCCACTGCCCAGACGCACGTGACGTATATCGCGCAGCGCATCACCCGCTTCGTGCCGAACCTGGAATACGCGCAGACGCTTGAGAAGCTCGCCAACATCGGCGGGTTCGCAACCTGGAAGGGACTTGCGAACGTCTTCGCCAGAGGTCTCGCCTGCTCCGCGAAATCCCCGCGCGAAGTGGAGCAGGCATGGAAGGCCTCGCTGCTTCGACTCCTGCCGATGCTGGTCTCGCTGGGGAGCGACAGCACGCTCGATCCGGCGCAGCTCGAGGCGATGTCGGTCTTCTACACACGCGTGGCCCGGCAGTTTGATCTGCACCCGCGCCGACTGCTCGACCAGGTCGTGGCGAAAATCTATGGGGCCACGAGCTGGGAGCAACTCGACTCCCAGCGGGCGTCACAGCCCGGTCCCTCGTACGTCTTCGCCTAGTCATCACCCAGGCGGGTGCGGGGATCGCCCAGACTGGTTGCGTCTGAGCTCGATGCTTCAATCTTCGGCCCAGGAAATGCGACTGATGAACGGATCGCGGCGGCCGCGGGTGCCACCTGCCCCGGGGGCAGTCGGCGAGATTCTTGTCGGCTCGGGGTTCATGGTCCCTTGAAGCGCCTATGAATATCACTTCGCTGTCTGGACCATCCGGGCCCGGCATCATGGTAGACGAGCCTTCCGACACCGCCCGTGCCATGCCGCGGATCGACCAGCATGTCACCTCTGCGCGCCGGTTTTGGTGGCTACCCCTGTTGTCGGTTGCTCGGATCCGCGGAGGGGCGAGGCGATCGCTGGGTCTGTCGGGCATCCAATGCCCATCGCTTGAACCGGGGTACGGAATGATCCCGCGCTGTCTTCCCAGTCATCAATTCAGGGACAATGGGCGCGCGCGAGTTTGCGAATGGGTGTTCTCGGCGTCTCGAAGCTTCGCCGTGGCCAATGAGCAAAACTCTGAGAATGGCAACGGGCGTCCGTAGGCATATCCCTGAACTTCATCGCAGCCCATTTCATCGAGCATCGCCATCTGCTCCAGGGTTTCTGCGCCTTCAGCAACAACATTGAGCCGCATCGAGTGGGCGAGGCCGATCAGGCCGTGAACGATCATCTGGTTCGTCTCGTTCACGTCCATGTCCATGATGAAGCTCCTGTCGATCTTCAGGGTGCTGATGGGAAACCGGGCCAGCGAAGCGTAGGACGAGTAACCCGTTCCGAAATCATCGATGCTGATCGTCACTCCCATCTTCACGAGCGCTGCCAACACGCGCCCGCTGGCCTTGACGTCGGCCATCATGGTTCCCTCAGGAAGTTCGATGTCCAGGAGACCCGGCTCGACGCCGCTCGAGTCCAGTGCAGCTCTCAGGTGCTCCGGAA
>PLEY01000119.1 GCA_003136595.1 Burkholderiales bacterium | reverse complement strand
GCCTACCAGCGCAAGGCGTTCGAGACCTTCAAACACTATTACCACTCGCTGGACCTGCTGCTGATTGACGATATCCAGTTCTTCTCCGGCAAGAACCGCACCCAGGAGGAGTTCTTCTACGCCTTCGAGGCGCTGATCGCAGCGAGGAAACAGATCATCATTACAAGCGATACCTATCCGAGTGAGATCGACGGGATTGACGATCGCCTCGTGTCACGGTTTGGTTCGGGGCTCACCGTGGCCATCGAGCCGCCAGAGCTCGAGATGCGCGTGGCGATTCTGCTGAAGAAGGCAGAGCATGAAGGTCGGGCGTTTCCCGACGAAGTCGCCTTCTTCGTCGCCAAGCACCTGCGCTCGAACGTTCGGGAACTTGAGGGAGCTCTCCGCAAGATCCTTGCGTATTCGAGTTTTCATGGCAGGGACATCACGATTGACCTGGCACGGGACGCCCTGAAGGACCTCCTGTCGGTTCAAAAGACCCAGATCTCGGTGGAAAACATCCAGAAAACGGTCGCGGATTTCTACAAGATCCGCGTCGCCGACATGTATTCGGCGAGGCGCCCGTCGAACATCGCCCGCCCGCGCCAGATCGCCATGTACTTCGCTAAAGAGCTCACGCAGAAAAGCCTGCCTGAAATCGGTGAGCTCTTCGGCGGACGGGATCACACCACAGTCTTGCACGCCGTGCGCAAGATTGCCGAGTTACGTTCCAAGCAACCTGAATTGAATCACGAACTGCACGTCCTTGAACAAACCTTGAAGGGCTGAAATTGCGTCGCGCTTGCGCCTGGGGAAAATTGATGTATTCGATGTGGATGAGTTGTGAACAAGACGCTGAGATCGAGACGATCCAGAATCCATCCACAATTCTGTACCGACCCATCCCCTGCCTTTCCGCCCCCTTGTCCATTTCCCAACAGCCTGATTTCGAAAAGGTAAAAGCAGTTGTCCACAGAGACGCTCGCACTCTATTAACTACTATTAATTAAGGAACAGGCTATGCAACTGGTTAAAGCCCAACGCGACGCCCTGCTTCGACCGCTGCAGATTGTGAGTGGCATTGTCGAGAGAAGGCACACCCTGCCCATCCTTGCGAACATTCTGCTTCGCAAGGACGGGCCGCGCGTGTCGTTCCTGTCGACCGACATCGAAGTACAGATCACGACCAGTACGGACATCGGGTCAGGCCCCGACAGCATCGCGACGACCGTCGCTGCGCGTAAGCTCCTCGACATCCTGCGCTCGCTGCCCGAAGGCGGCGAGGTGGCGCTCTCGGTCGCGAACAAGAAGATGACGGTGCAGTCCGGCAAGAGCCGTTTTAACCTCCAGACCCTACCTGCGGAAGAATTTCCCACTGTCGCTCAACCCGAGTCCTACACGGCCACCCTGGAGATCTCGCAGAAGTCGCTGAAGCATCTTTTTTCAATGGTGCACTTCTCCATGGCGCAGCAGGACATCCGCTACTACCTCAACGGTCTGTTGCTGGTCGTCGAAGGCCAGAAAATCATCGCGGTCGCCACCGACGGCCATCGGCTTGCCTATTGTGCCGTGGCCACCGAGGGTGAATTTGCCAGGCAGGAGGTCATCATCCCCCGCAAGACGATCTTGGAGCTGCAGCGTCTGCTTGACGATAGCGATCAGCCAGTCAAGATCGACTTGGCACCGAATCAGGTACGCTTTTCATTCGGCGCGATCGAACTCATCTCGAAACTGGTCGAGGGGAAATTTCCCGACTTCCAGCGCGTCATTCCGAATGGTTATACCAAGAGCTTCATCATCGGTCGGGAGGCGTGGCTGCACGCCCTGCAGCGCGTGGCCATCCTGACGTCCGACAAGTTCAAGGGCGTGCGGTTCATCCTCTCCGATCACGCCGTCAAGATCACCTCCACCAATGCCGATCAGGAAGAGGCGCAAGACGAGATCGAAGTGGACTATGACCAGGAGGCACTCGACATCGGCTTTAACGTGTCCTACCTGCTCGACGTGCTGAACAACCTGAAAACCGACAACATCCAGGTGTCGGTCGGCGATTCGAACTCCAGCGCGCTCATCACCGTCCCCGAGAACAATGATTTCAAGTACGTGGTGATGCCGATGCGCATCTAGGTCGGAATGAGAGCACCGTATCTTCTTTTGAAGTAGCAAAGGCCTTGGCAGTCGACCGCGATTGCCTGGCCGGCACGACCCATTAGAACGTCACGAAAGCAGGTTATGACAGAGCAGAGCCCGCACGAAGAACGCCCCAGCCCCAGCCCCGCCCAGCCGGGACCGGAATACGGGGCCGGATCGATTCAAATCCTCGAAGGCCTTGAAGCGGTAAGAAAGCGGCCTGGCATGTACATTGGCGATACCTCAGATGGCACGGGTCTGCACCACCTGGTTTTTGAGGTCGTAGACAACTCCATCGATGAGGCGCTGGCGGGCTACTGCGACGATATTGTCGTCACCATCCACACCGACAACTCGATCTCGGTGACCGACAACGGCCGGGGTATACCCGTGGGCATCAAGTACGACGACAAGCACGAGCCCAAGCGCTCGGCTGCCGAGATCGCGCTCACGGAACTCCACGCCGGTGGCAAGTTCAACCAGAACTCCTACAAGGTCTCGGGAGGTCTGCATGGCGTCGGCGTCTCCTGTGTCAATGCGCTCTCGAAATGGCTGCGCCTGACGGTGCGCCGCGATGGCAAGGTCCACTACCTTGAGTTTGCCCAAGGGGCACTCCAGAATCGTATCGTGGTCATGGAAAACGGCGTGGCCACCTCGCCGATGCAGATCACGGGCAACACCGAGCGCCGCGGCACCGAGGTCCACTTCTTCCCGGATGACGCGATCTTCGAGAACATCGATTTTCACTACGAGATCCTCAGCAAGCGGCTGCGCGAACTGTCATTCCTGAACAATGGTGTGAAGATCCGACTCGTCGACCAGCGGCAGGCCAAGGAGGAAGACTTCGCTTTCGCAGGCGGGGTCAAAGGATTTGTCGAGTACATCAACCGCGCCAAGCAGGTGCTCCACCCGAACATCTTCCATGCCATCGGTGAGAAGGAGGGCGAGAACGGCGTCAAGGTCAGCGTCGAAGTTTCGATGCAGTGGAATGACAGCTATCAGGAACAGGTGCTGTGCTTCACCAACAACATCCCCCAGCGCGACGGTGGCACCCACCTTACGGGGCTGCGTGCTGCGATGACCCGCGTCATGAACAAGTACATCGACGAGCACGAATTTGCCAAGAAAGCCCGCGTCGAGACGACCGGCGACGACATGCGTGAGGGTCTGACCTGCGTCCTATCCGTCAAGGTGCCCGAGCCCAAGTTCTCCAGTCAGACCAAGGACAAGCTCGTCTCGTCCGAGGTCCGCCTGCCGGTCGAGGAGATTGTCGCGAAGATGCTGACCGACTACCTGCTCGAGCGCCCGACCGACGCCAAGATCATCTGCAGCAAGATCGTCGACGCCGCGCGAGCGCGCGAAGCGGCGCGCAAGGCCCGCGAACTGACGCGGCGCAAGGGCGTGATGGACAGCTGGGGTCTGTCGGCCAAGCTCGCGGATTGCCAGGAAAAGGATCCGGCCCTGTGCGAATTGTTCCTGGTCGAGGGAGACTCAGCCGGGGGATCGGCCAAGCAGGGTCGCGACCGCAAGTTCCAGGCGATCCTGCCTTTGAAGGGAAAGATTCTGAATGTCGAGAAGGCGCGCTTTGAGAAGATGCTCTCGAGTCAGGAGGTTCTGGCGCTGATCTCGACTCTCGGAACCGGAATCGGCAAGGATGAGTATGATGTATCCAAGTTGCGCTACCACCGCATCATCATCATGACCGATGCGGACGTCGATGGCTCGCATATCCGCACGCTGCTCCTCACCTTCTTCTACCGGCAGATGCCGGAACTGATCGAGCGGGGCTACGTCTACATCGCGCAACCGCCGCTCTACAAGATCAAGCATGGCAAGGACGAGCGCTACATCAAAGATGATGCCGAGCTCCAACAGTACGTCATGAAGATTGCCCTGCAGGCAGCCGAACTCATGCCGCAGGAGGGCGCGGCCATGATCACGGGAGATGCCCTCGCCGAACTCGTGCGCAAGTACATGGTGGCTGAGGGTGTGGTCAGCCGGCTCTCGAGACTCTTCGATCAGGCGACGCTCAATGCCATTCTGAACGGGTGCACCCTCGACCTTTCGGATGCCGCGAAGGCCGAGGCCTCAGCACATGCGCTAAGCCGGGTTCTTGGCAACGGTACGGTTCATGTCTCGGCCGCGTTCGACCGGGCCACTGACAAGCACCAGCTCGTGATTGAGCGTATCGTCCATGGGAATTCGCGTGTCACCGTACTCGATGCCGATTTCGTCACGGGAGCGGATTACGGCACGCTCCACGATGCCGCCGAGACCTTTCGTGGCCTGATCGGTGCAGGCGGCCGCATCCAGCGCGGTGAGGGTGAAAAGATGCGTATGCATGCGGTGAACGACTTCCGGGAGGCCGTGCGCTGGCTGGTCGAGGATGCCGAGCGCGGCGTCACCAAGCAACGCTACAAGGGCTTGGGCGAGATGAATCCCTCTCAGCTATGGGAGACGACCATGGATACCCAGGCGCGCCGCCTGCTGCGTGTGCAGATCGAGGATGCGATCGCCGCGGACGGCATCTTCACCACCCTCATGGGTGACGACGTCGAGCCGCGTCGGGCGTTCATCGAATCCAACGCACTTAACGCGGGGAACATTGATGTCTAAGGCGGGATGTGTGGCGCCTGTAGCTCAGCAGAATGACCGCCTCTGAGTGAGATAACACAGCTGATTGCGAGGGCAGCGGCACGCACTTGACTCGGTCAGAGGATAAACCGGAGGGGGTGCATGCCATTAGGACGGTAAGACTCCCCGGAAGCCGGCCCTTTAGTCAGCGCGTGCGGCGGGACTCGATTTTGAGAGGATGTCATAGACCGGCTTATTGTCGGCATAGACGCGCCATTCCTTGACCACACCGGCTTCCACGACAGCAAGCCATGCGGCGGGTGTCTGCCAGCGGTGCTCGACCGCTAGCCTGCCATCGACGGCGATCGTGCCGCCCGCCACGCCGAATGCGGCGACGTTGCGGTCGTCCGCGAGGATCAGCTCCCGTTTGACCCAGTAGTCCGGGCTGAATGCAAAATAGCCCTGCCAAGCGGCCCGCATCGCCTCGCGACCCCTGACGACGCCACCGAGCGAGTCGACGAACAGATGATCATCGGACATCAGGCCCGCCAATTCATCCACCGCGTGCCGGTTGATACTGTCCAGGAAGTGCACGACGACTTCGGTCGGGGTCATGGGACAGGAAATTGCGAAATGGAAGTCGTGTTGCTCATGCCCACTTCTCCGCTCAGGGGTCTCTCGCACATCCTTCGGGGGTCGCGCACGCCACGCTGCGTGCTTACCGCCCATCGAGACCTGTCGATCCTACCCCGGGCGCGGCCGTCCGACAAGCACGCGCGGCGGCTTTCTAATGGCGTCTTGGACTCGCCTGTGCCGAGATGACAGAGCAATAGGTGAAGCCGGCCGGGCACCGGGTGAGCCATCCAGCAAGCCCTCTCAACCGGACCCGCGGGGCCATCCTTATCATCGGATCGAGGCCCGGTTATGCTGGCTGCGCGACGCCCCCGCCATTGACCTCGTGCTTCTTGGATTCCGCCACCCCCCACGGCAGAACTGGCCTTCGATGAAGCGGTGACATCCCGGTTGGTGGACGGAGTAACCCCTAGCGCCCACCCGCCAGGCGCCGAGGACGGGTGGATCGCACCGCGGAATCCATTGGCAGAACTTTTGCATCGATCCGAAATACGGACACCGCAGTCGACAGTTCATGCGTCTGTTCGCGCATCGACTCTGCTGCCGCTGCGGCCTCCTCGACCAAGGCGGCATTCTGCTGTGTAGCCTCGTCCATCTGGGCGATCGCGCGATTGACCTGTTCGATCCCAGCGCTTTGCTCGGCCGAAGCCGAAGTGATCTCCCCCATGATGTCGGTCACGCGCGTGGCTGCCGTCACAATATCTTCCATCGTCCGGCCAGCGAGCGATACCTGCCGTGAGCCCGCGCCCACCTTCTCGACCGAATTGGAAATCAGCTGCTTGATCTCCTTGGCCGCGCTGGCACTGCGCTGGGCAAGGCTGCGGACTTCGGTCGCCACGACCGCGAAGCCCCGGCCCTGATCGCCGGCACGCGCAGCCTCGACTGCTGCATTCAATGCAAGGATGTTCGTCTGGAATGCGATCCCATCGATGACCCCGATGATCTCCGCAATCTTGTTTGAACTCTCGGCAATCGACTGCATGGTGACGACCACCTCGCCCACAACGGCGCCTCCCTTCGCGGCCACTTCCGAAGCCGTGATGGCAAGCTGGTTGGCCTGCCTCGCGTTCTCCGCATTCTGGCGCACCGTCGCGGTCAGCTGCTCCATGCTTGAAGCGGTCTCCTCGAGGCTCGCGGCCTGCTGTTCCGTGCGCCTCGACAGGTCACCATTGCCTTGTGCGATCTCACCAGAGACTGTTCCCATGGCCTCGGCCGATTCGCGAATCTTCTCCACCATTTGATGCAACTGGGTCACCGTGAGGTTGGCGTCGGTCTTCAGTTGTGCGAACGTACCCTGGTAGTCGCCACTGATGTGCTCCGTGAGATCCCCGCGCGCGAGGGCTTCGAGGACACGCTGCACGTCGCCAAGCCCGACCTGGCTCGTCTCGACGAGCTTGTTGATATGGGTGCTGAGTTGGCGATAGAAGCCATCCTTGCTTTCGAGTGCAAGCCGCTTGGTGAAATCGCCCGCGCTTGCCGCCTGGACGATCGCTTCCACCTCGTTTTCAACGGCAACCACGACTGTGCGGTCCTCCACCTCAACCATGGCCCCGGCGCGCACGCCATCCTCGGTGAAAATAGGCGTGATGAGCATGCGCAGTTCGAACTTGCCGCAGCGCCTGTCAAAGCGGCACGAATCGGTCAGCTCGGAGATTGCGACGCGACCCGCCGCATCCTGTGCGAAAGGCAGGCTGTCGAAGTGTGCCCCGAGGAGCGGACGGCCCGCGAAGCCGGAACCTCCCTCTGTGAGGTCGGTACTGGAGACTTCGAGGAAGGTCGCAAGCGCCTTGTTCAGATAGATGACCTGCCCCGAGGCGTCGACGATCAATGCCTTGGTCGAACTGCCATCCAGGGCGGTCTTCACCCGGAGCGACTCTGCTGCCGCAAGCCGCTCGCGCGTGACGTCCGCATCGAGTTTGGCCTGCATGGCCGACAATCCGTTCAAGAGCCGGCCGATCTCATCCTTACCCCGAACCGGGATGGTGTTGCGGTAGTTGCCTTGCCCGATCGACTCGAACACTGAAAGGACTTCGCCCAGCGGGCGGCTCACGAATCGGCTTACTCCAAGGTAGAGGAGGCCACTGAGCAGCACGAGGCCGATGGGTAGCGTCAGCTCTTCGACCGTGAGCAGCGCGCGCGTGTCGCGTGTGAACTCTTCGGTGAAACTGCCCACCGCAACCACCCAGTTCCACTGCGGGAAGTACTTGTAGACCACGACCTTCTCGTGCGGTGTCGTCTGGCCGAGTTCCGGATCGATGAGGGAGTACTTGATAACTCCGTTCTTCTTCTCGGCCATCTCACGGAAGTATTCCTTGCCGTTCGCATCCCTCGAGTCGAGTCGATTGTCCCCCTCGCGCGTCGGATGTACGGCGAGCGTGCCGAACTTGTCACCCGGGGCCACATCAATTGCAAAGGCATAGCCCGTATCGCCAATCTTCATGGACTCGATGCGCTTTCTCAGCCCCGCAAGCCCGCTGCTGAAGTCAGCTCCCACGAAGAGCGCACCGATCACATGCTTCTGTTCGTCCAGGATAGGCGTGTACTTGGTCATGAAGTCGCGGCCGAACAGACGCGCCTTGCCGACGAAGTTCTCGCCGGCCAGCAGCTTCGCGTAGGCCGGAGCGGCGTGCTGCAGCAGCGTTCCGACCGCGCGCTGCCCGTCTTCCTTCTTCAGCGAGGTGGAAACGCGGATGAATTCGTCACCCGTGCGGACAAAAACCGTGGCAACCCCGCCGCTCATCTGGGTGTAACGATCCACGATCGTGAAGTTGCCGTTCAGCGGCGTGGATCCGCTGACCAGCGTCGGTGTGTCGAGATCGCCGATCCTGACGGTGCCGCTGCCCAGGCGGATGGGGTCGGAGAACAGGCTGTCAAGCAGCCGGGACTCCCGGTCGGCAGCCTGACGCATACTTTCGTCGTAGGAGGAAAGCATGTCGATCACCTGCAAGGAGCGGGCGTCGAGATTCTCGGTTGTCTTCTGATCGAGCGTTTTGGTGATCCGGCCTGCAAGGAAAGCGACCGACGCGCCGCTGACAACAAGAAAGCATACCGCGCCGATGACGGCGATGCGAAAGGCCATCGACACGCTCGCGAGTTTCCCGGAAATGATGCGTCGGGCACCAAGGACCGTCCCTGGCAAATGACTTCGATCCACGCTGATTCTCCCTTGATTGCTCTTGGCCAGATGCCAATTGCCACGCCACGTCGCCCCGCTCAAGCTCAGCTTGCGCTGTCCCGGCCAAGCCAATACTGGCGTCCCCGTGCAGCACGCCACGGGCCGCAGCATCGCGCCGCGCGTTCACAAGGGTTCTAACGGCCGCAAAGGGCGATTCTTGAGGAGGTCGACGCGCTACGGGGGCGAAATGCCCCTATCGAGGCGACGCNNTGGCCCGGGGGCCCCGCTCAGGGCGGAGTTCAGGGGCCGGGTTCAGGGGCCTGGTCGAATCAGCGCGGCGCTGCCGGCACGCGCCCGGAAGGTGACCGTGATGGTATTGCCCACCTGGTGCTGGAGGGACTGGGCCGGCCCCAGCGCAAACACCACGAACTTCAAGCCACCGCCTCTTGCGACCTGATTGTTGACGGTGAAGCCGAAGGAAAACGAGCCCCCTTCATCGCGCTGGGGTTTGCCGTCCCGGTCCGGGGGGGTGAGGGCCATGCACGGCGTCTTCGCGCTTGCCGCAAGCAGGTCCTCGCGCAGCTGCTTCAGGCTGGTGGTAATCGGATAGAGGTCAGGGTCGAGTGGCTCCGGCTCCGGCGCGAGATGGGCTCCCACATCCCGCGCGGGATAGAGGGTAAAGCCCAGGCTTTGCGTTCCCTTCCGCTCCTCGGACACCCCGAAAGTGGCCCCCAGCGAGCCGCTGCCAACGGCGAGCGTCGCCCCCCCGGTCACGCTCGAGGTGGCGTCGGTCTGGGTTGTGAGCGATACTTTCACGCTCTCGATGTCAAAGCCGACGATGCCCCGGCAGGCCGTATCGAGGGGCGGTGCCTGCGCGGCCTGAGCGTCGTAGCGCTGGTACGCGGCAAGGTCGGCCTTGATGCGCTCGACGACGTCGGTCACGCGCACCGGATCACCCTCGTTTCTGGGCAGCGACTGGCAGGCCGCGAGTCCGCAGGCAAGCGGCACAATCAGGATGAGCAGGAGATGCGGTCGAGCCATTGGTCTCGCTCAAGTCTACGTCAACTGGCCGAGGAACTGCTTGAGTTCGCTCGTCGCCGGGTGGTTGAACAGTTGCTCGGGTGGCCCGATTTCATGCACCTTCCCCTGGTTCATGAACACCACTCGGTCGCAGACCTCCCGTGCAAAACGCATCTCGTGGGTCACCATGAGCAGGGTCATGCCGTCCTTGGCCAGCTCGCCGACGACGGCCAGGACCTCGTTGACAAGTTCGGGATCCAGTGCCGAGGTAATTTCATCGCAGAGCAGGGCTGCCGGCTGCATGGCGAGGGCCCGCGCGATTGCGACACGCTGCTGCTGGCCGCCGGAAAGCTCTTCGGGCAGCGCATCGAACTTCTGTCCGAGGCCCACCCGTTCTAGCATCTGCCGCGCAAGCTTCTCAGCCTGCTCCACGTGCATCGCCTTGACCACCATGGGGGAGAGCATGACGTTGCGCCCGGCACTGAGGTGCGGAAACAGGTTGAAGCTCTGGAAGATCATGCCCACCTTCAGCCGCAACGCGCGCAGGTGCACCTCGTCGGGGCGCAATTCGGCCCCATCGACGACGATGGATCCCTGATCAATCATCTCGAGCCCGTTGACGCAGCGAAGCAGCGTGCTTTTTCCCGAACCGCTCTTGCCGATGATCGCAAGCACCTCCCCCCGCTCGACAGACAGGTTGATACCCTTTAGCACTTCATTGTCCCCAAAGCGCTTGCGCACCTCAGTGATGACGATGAGCGACATCAAACCTCCTCTCGAGAACCAGGCTGAACCGGGAGAGCGGCCAGCAGATCGCGAAATAAATCAGGCCCACCAGCGCAAAAACGGTGAACGCGGAAAAGGTCGCGTTGCTGATGATGGTACCGGCCTTTGAGAGCTCGACGAATCCGATGATGGAGGTGACGGAAGTGCCCTTGACAATCTGGACCGAGAATCCCACGGTGGGAGGAATCGCGAGTCGCAGCGCCTGGGGCAGGATCACGTAACGCATCTGCTGCAGGTAGCTCATGGCCAGACTGGCCGAAGCCTCCCACTGGCCCTTACCAATTGACTCGACACAGCCGCGCCAGATCTCGGCGAGGAAGGCGCCGGACCAAAGCGTCAGCGCCACGCCCGCTGCGAGCCAGGCAGGGACATCCAGACCGAACAGGGCGAGGCCGAAGAAGGCGAGAAACAGCTGCATGAGCAGGGGCGTTCCCTGAAACAGCTCGATGTAGCACCACGCGAGCCGTCGGGCAAATCGCAAGCGCGAGGTGCGCATTCCGAGGACGAACAGGCCAGTCAGGCCGCCGGTCACGAATGTCACGAGGGAGAGCACGATGGTCCACCGAGCGGCAAGGAGGAGGTTGCGCGTGATATCCCAGGTCGAGAACTCGTTCATTGGCGAACGCGCCGCGCAAACATCCACCATCCCAGAATCCCCAGCAGCTGGCGCAGGACGACCGCGAGCAGCAGGTAGATCAGGGTGGTCAGCAGGTAGATCTCAAAGGCCCGGAAGGTGCGCGACTGGATGAAGTTCGCCGCGAAGCTCAGATCCTCGGCGGCGATCTGCGAGCACACGGCCGAGCCTAGCATCACGATCACGATCTGGCTGGAGAGGGCCGGCCAGATACGCCGTAACGCCGGCATCAGAATCACGTGCCGAAAGATCTGCAGGCGAGTCATGGCGAGGCTTTTGCCGGCTTCAATTTGTCCGCGCGGAGTGGCTTCGATCCCGGCACGTATGATCTCGGTGCTGTAGGCGCCCAGATTGATCACCATGGCGAGCGTTGCGGCCTGCATCTCCGTGAGCCGAACGCCGGCCGAGGGTAAGCCAAAGAAGATGAAGAACAGCTGCACCAGAAAAGGCGTGTTGCGGATCAGTTCGACGTAGCAGCTGACCGCACCACGCAGCCATCCGGGACCCTGCGTGCGGGCCCAGGCGCCACCAATACCCAGTGCCGTGCCCAAGAGCGCGCCCCATGTGATCAGCTCCACCGTCACGAGAACGCCCTTCTCGAGAACCGGCAGGTACTGGGCGATCGAGCCGAACTCGAAGGTGTAGGGCATGGGCCTTGTTCCCGGGCGTCCGACCCGCGTTAAGTGCGGTCCCTACAGCCCGGTGGGCAAAGCCGCGCCCAGCCATTTCATCGAGATGCTGCCAAGACTCCCATCCTTCTTGGCCGCGGCGATGATCTCATTGATGCGCGCGAGGAGCTTCGGCTCATCCTTGTTCAGTCCCACGTAACAGGGGGAGTTCTTGATCAGGAACTTGGTCTCAGGCTTTTTGGGGGGATTTTTCGCGAGGATCGCAGCGGCGACGACATTGCCCGTCGCCACCAGCGGCACCTGTCCTGAGAGGAACGAGGAGATCGTGCCGTTGTTGTCCTCGTAGCGCTTGATGCTCGTGCTCGCCGGGGCGATCTTCGTGAGCTCGAGATCTTCGACGGATCCGCGCGTGACGCCGATCGTCATTCCGGCCAGATCCTCCGGCTTCGAGACCTTGACGTCGGCCGCCCCGAACACGCCACTGAAGAAGGGCGCGTATGCATCGGAAAAATCGATCACCTTTTCGCGCTCCGGATTCTTGCCGAGGCTCGAGATCACGAGGTCCACCTTCTTGGTTTGCAGATAAGGGATGCGATTGGCGCTCGTGACCGGTACCAACTCCACCTTGACGCCCATCTTCTGAGCGATGAGACGAGCGACGTCGATGTCGTAACCCAGGGGCTGCATGTCCGCATTGACGGACCCGAATGGGGGAAAGTCCTGGGGAACGGCAACTCTCAAGACACCGTTTCGCGTGATGTCTTCGAGTCCGTCGGCCCGGCTCGTGACGGGTCCAAGGACAAACAGCCCGAGCGCCGCAAAGGCTATGGATAGAAAGGTTCTAGGGTTCATGGGAGGTCTCCAGGGGGGCTTGGCCGGCCCGTTGGCCACGCCGGCGGTGTTGGGTGGGCCCAGGAGGGGGCCGGGGTGTGGCCAACGTGGCGGGGCCGCATGCCCGACTTGTGACCGGCTTGATCCCGGCAGGTTGCGATCGGTTCATGCCTTGGCTGAAGCAATAGCCATGCCGAGCAAGCCTGCGGAGAGAACTTTCCCCTGGCCGCTGCGGCCTGCGATCACAACTCGTNNGGCTTCTCGCTCTAAGCCGCGTGTTTCAAGCCGCAGTTCGGACCGAGCGATCAACCTGGAGCAGGTGGATCAGAGCCGCATCCAGACTGGCCACGGTGCGCTCGATGTTATGCAGCTTGTCCAGACCGAAGAGCCCGATCCGAAACGTCTTGAAATCGGCCGGCTCGTCACACTTCAAGGGGACCCCTGCTGCGGTTTGCAGACCCTCGCCGAGAAATGCCTTGCCGGTGTGCAGGCCATCGTCGTCGGTGTAGCTGACCACCACACCCGGAGCCTGGAAGCCTTCGGCTGCCACGCTGCGCAGGCCGCGGCCAGTGAGGGAGGCTCTGACCCTGCGGCCAAGTTCAACCTGCTCGGCGCGCAACTTCTCAAAGCCGTAGGCACGCGTCTCCAGCATGACATCGCGCGTATGCGTCAGGGCGTCCGTCGGCAGCGTTGCATGGTAGGCGTGGCCACCCGCTTCGTAGGCCTCCATGATCTGCAACCACTTCTTGAGGTCGCAGGCGAAGCTGGTGCTCGCGGTTTTCTCGATGGCGGTATGGGCGCGCTCACTGAGCATCACGAATGCGCAGCAGGGGGAGCCGCTCCAGCCCTTCTGCGGAGCGCTGATGAGGATATCCACGCCCGTCGCCTGCATGTCGACCCAGATCGCGCCAGAGGCGATGCAATCGAGGACGAACAGTGCTCCCACCTCGTGGGCCGCGTCGGCGACAGCTTTCAGGTAGCTGTCGGGCAGCAGCATTCCGGCCGAGGTTTCCACATGCGGGGCAAACACGACAGCGGGTCGCTTCTCCCGGATCGCGGCCACGACCTCCTCGAGGGGGGCGGGGGCGAATGGCGCCTGCCGCCCGGCACTGGCGGTACGCGCTTTCAGGACGGTCTCCTCGGCAGGGATCCGGCCCATTTCAAAGATCTGCGTCCAGCGAAAGCTGAACCAGCCATTGCGCAGTACCAGGACCTTTTGTCCCGTGGCGAACTGGCGTGCGACCGCCTCCATTCCGAACGTGCCGCTCCCCGGTACGACGAGCGCCGAGCGCGCCCGATAAACCTCCTTCAGGATGCTGGAGATATCGCGCATGACATGCTGGAACTTGGCCGACATGTGGTTCAGTGCGCGGTCCGTGAAGACGACCGAGTACTCAAGCAGGCCGTCGGGATCAATCTCTGGGAGTAAGCCGGGCATGGTGGTTTCCCTTCGAATTCGGATACGGGTCAATGAGCTTATCACGGCGTCGTGTCCCCCGTGATAGTGCCGCGCCAGGCAAACGGTTGCTGCATTGCGGCGAAAAAGCGGGCACTCTGGGCGGCCCCCATGATAGGCAGCTCCACGCGCCGGGTCCACCGGGCCGGGTGTGTCCTTCCCGTGATCCCCGACTCCTGAATTCACTCTCTGGCGCGCATGCCGTGGCAGGAGCGTTCGCCTCGGACGGTTATAATCGCGTCCAAATAACCGCGCTGCGACCCCACTCTGCGTCCTCCTCCTATGGCCGCCTCCACCACCACTCTGCCCGTCGCGGCTGCGCGCCATCCAATTGCCGGCTCTCTTGGGACGCTGATGGTCGGCGCTCTGGGCGTGGTCTACGGGGATATCGGCACAAGCCCGCTGTACACGCTAAAGACCGCTCTCGAGTGGGCGGGTGGATCCGCGGCGGAAGCGGCCGACGGCATGCTCTCGCTCATCATCTGGACGCTCATCATCACGACCTCGATCAAGTACGTCGGGATCGTCATGCGTGCCGACAATGAGGGTGAGGGGGGCATCCTCGCCCTCATGGCGCGCCTCGCGCTGAAGGGTCGCGAGCGGCGTGGTCTGGTCCTGATCGGGATCCTCGGCGCGGCGCTTCTCTATGGGGACGGCGCTATCACCCCGGCGATCTCGGTACTCAGTGCCTTGGAAGGCCTGAAACTACCGCTGCCGGCCGTGACGCCATACATTCTGCCGCTCGCCGTGGTCATCCTGGTGGGACTGTTCGGCCTGCAGCACAAGGGGACCGCTGTGATCGGGCGCCTGTTCGGCCCCGTCATGATCGTCTGGTTCCTATCGATCGGGCTCTTGGGGCTCCTCGGAGTTGCCGCCCATCCCTCGATTCTCTTTGCCTTCGATCCGCGTCATGGGTTGCGCTATCTGGCCACGCACGGGTTTGCGGGCTTCACGGTGCTGGGCGCGGTGTTTCTGTCGGCGACGGGCGCAGAAGCCCTGTATGCGGACATGGGCCATTTCGGCGCGCGTCCGATCCGCCTCAGTTGGTACGGGATCGTCCTGCCGATGCTGCTCCTTAACTACGCCGGCCAGGCAGCGCTCGTGACCGCGGGCGAGGTCCCTGAAGGTGGCAACCCGTTCTTCCTGCTCGGTGCCGCGTGGCTACAAGTGCCGCTCGTGGGTCTGTCGACGGTGGCGACGATCATCGCCAGCCAATCGATCATCAGTGGCGTCTTCTCGATGACGCGCCAGGCCATCCACTTGGGGCTATGTCCCCGCCTGAATGTGACCCAGACCTCGGCGACAGGCTATGGGCAGATCTATGTCGGACTCGTGAACTGGCTGCTGATGTTCTTTACCATCGGACTCGCGCTCAGTTTCGGCTCTTCAGACAACCTGGCCGCTGCCTTCGGCGTCGCCGTCTCTCTGACGATGCTGCTCACGACCCTGCTCATGTACAAGATGATGCGCGAGCAGTGGCACTGGACACTGCCGCTCGCCTTGGCCGTGGCCGGCCCCCTGGCGGTGGTCGATAGCTCCTTCGTGACCGCGAACCTCACCAAGGTCATGGAGGGCGGCTGGGTGCCGCTGCTGGCTGCCGCGCTCATGTTCCTCCTGATGGACGCCTGGCGCAGTGGGCGTATCGCCATGGCTCACGAACTCGATCGCGAGACCATGCCGCTGGACCAGTTCATCAAGTCCATGACGAACGAGGTCAAGGTGCCCGGAACTGCGATCTATCTTTCGCGCCGTGCCGCCGTCGTGCCGGTCGCCATGCTGCACAATGTCAAGCATTACCACGTTCTGCATATGCGTAACGTGATCCTGAGCGTGGAGACTGAGCAGGTGCCGCGGGTGGGTCCGGGCCAGCGCGTGAGCGTGACGGATCTGGGCAGCGATTTCTACCATGTGCTGCTGCGCTACGGTTTCATGGAGCACCCCGACATACCCGCGGTGCTCGAAACCTGCCTGTGCGGTACGGAGCCCTTCGATATGATGCAGACCAGCTTTTTCCTGTCGCGGGTCAGCGTCGACGATGCGGGGCCGCAACGGCGCCTCAATCCCCTGTTCCGCCATCTCTTTGCCTGGATGCATCGCAACGAGACCGACGCGACGGAGTTCTTCCGCATTCCCCGGAACCGAATCGTCGAGTTGGGTGCTCGCGTCGAGATGTAGGCCGCGAATTTCCTGGCGATCGGGGCGTGCCAGCAGGAGAACCCGGCCACCCTTCGAGGCGCCTGTCACCGGGTCGAAGGCCATGGGAGGGCCGTCCCCGACGGGACGCGTCTGCCGGGCACGTGGGGCTTGCTTGACCGGGCGAGCGCTCCGCCACTTGCCGTACTTGCGACCGCCAGCGGTCCCCCTGGGTCCACCTGATGATCCCCGAAAGCTTCGAGCCCGCACGCCGGCTCACGTCGTGCCCGCGCGCGGCAGCACCTGCTTTGCGACCACCCAGTGATGCTTGCCCACCTGGCGGACTTTCGCGAACCCCTGTCTCTCGAACATCGACAGCGTCGCGTTGTGGAGGAAGGAAGACGAGGTTCTCCGATCCGAAACATCCTCGGGATAGCTTTCCACCGTACCGCCGCCAAGGCGGGCGATCTCCTCCAAGGCACCGACGAGGGCCGCCTCAGCCACACCGGTGCCGCGCTGGGCGCGGTCCACGAAAAAACACGTGATTCGCCAATCCGGAAGCGTCGTCAGTCCGGCACTGTAGACCCGTAAATGCTTGATGCGAGGTAGTTCATCGGGTGCTCCGAACTGGCACCAACCGACGCACTCGTCTCCTCGGAAGACAAGACTCGCATGGGCGGTGCCGGCCCGCACTCGCCGCTCCTTCTTGAAGCGCCGATCCGGTCCCCGTTGCCCTCCTTCCGGATGAAATGCCAGGCACCAGCAGCCACCCCAGACCCCGTGGTGGCGTTCAGCCAGACGCGCAAAGGCCTCCCAGGTACTCGTGTCCAGCGCCTTGATCGAGAATTCGGACATGGCCACAACCGCGCTCCAGGGTTCTGATCGCTTCGCGTCTTAGGCCTCTGCCGGCCCTCGCCCAATGCGTCTTGCTCTGCCCAAGTCGACTGCGCCGGCCTGTCGTGCAAGCCCAGCCGCACGGACAAATCATAGAGGCTTTCGGGCGGCGCCTGGCTGGCTCCGTCCAGGGAGGTCAGACGGGTCTAGCCACAAACCCCAAGATAGCCGCATTGCGTGCAATAGTCGCAGCCGTCCTTGCGGATCACGGCGTGGGCGCCGCATTCAACGCACTTCTTCCCGGCCACGAGCAACGGGGCAGGAATCTCCGACGTACCGGGCTCGGATGGGTCGTATGCGGTGGATGTGGCGTCCGTGCCCTGTCGGGTATGCACCGCGATGATGTTCTGGATCGCGAAGGCGATCGCTGCGACTTCCGAATCATGCCAGCGGGGAACCTGGGTGCCGTCGGCTTTCGGGTAGCTACCAAGACGTACCGGGCCGCGATCCCATGCGACTTTGCGCATGTCGCTTAGCGCACGTTCCAGGAAACCGCCGCGTGCGGCCAGCGACAGCAGGCGCATGCTCGACGTGATCCACTGCTGCGATTCACCCTTCTGGCCGACGGGCATGAAAAACTCGATGGCCCGGTCCGCCCGTTCCTCGCCTGGTCCGAGCGCAACCGGCAGAAACGACACCACGAGGTAAAGCGTACGCTGGCCCTCCTGCGTCCAGTATTGGATTTTTTCAGCGACCGCCGACAGTGCGCCCCGGGGGCGGCTCGCGATCACGCCGCGCATGGGATCGGCGGCTGCGTCGCCCGCCGCTGCAGCAGTCTCCTCCAGCACCGATCCGAGGATGGCGTTCGGCCGATAGGTGGCGAGCCCCTTCAATCCGAGCGACCAGGCCTTGCTATAGAGCTCCTTGAAATCGTGATAGGGATAATCGGCGGCGACGTTGACCGTCTTCGAGATGGCGGTGTCGACGAACGGTTGCACCGCTGCCATCATTGCCAGATGATCGTCTGCCGCCATCTGGCGCGCTGAGACGAAATAGTCCGGCAGCGCATCCGTGTCGCCGCCCAGGCGGCGATACAGGCGCCACGCGTGGTCCTCGACCAGGTATTCCTTGGTGTGCCCGTCGGACTCACGCTTCTTGCGCAGGTAGGTCCAAGAGAAGGAAGGCTCGATCCCGTTCGAGGCGTTGTCCGCAAAGGCGAGACTGACGGTTCCTGTCGGGGCGATCGACAGCAGGTGACTGTTGCGGATGCCATGACTGCGGATCGCTTCTTGAATCGATTCCGGCAGCCGGCTCGCAAAAGTGCCCTCGGCCAGATAGCCGCCCGCGTCGAATTTGGGAAAACAGCCCTTCTCGATCGCCAGTGCGATCGATGCCGTATAGGCCGCATCACGCATCGCCTCGGCAATCCGCGCGGCCATTCCGCGTCCGGCGGCCGTGTCGTAGCGCAGGCATAGCATCACCAGGGCGTTGCCAAGCCCCGTGAAGCCGACGCCGATGCGTCGCTTTGCAGACGCCTCGGCGCGCTGTTGCGGCAGCGGCCAGTAGGTCAGATCCAGCACATTGTCGAGAGCCCGCACCTGCAGGGTTACCGCGGCGGCGAACGCTGCGAAGTCAAAGGCGGGTGCACCGCCGAAACCGAAGGGATTTTCGACGAACCGAGTCAGGATGATCGGGCCCAGGTCGCAGCATCCGTACGCGGGCAAGGGCTGCTCCCCGCAGGGGTTCGTCGCCTCGATGGTCTCGCAATAACGCGCATTGTTGTCACGCCCGATCTGGTCGAGGAACAGGATGCCGGGCTCGGCATATTCGTAGGCCGATTGCATGATCCGGTCCCACAGCTGACGTGCCGGGGCGCTCGCATAGACCCACAGGCCGTCGGAGCGCTGGAAGGCGCCTGACGCGAGCCTCTGCGCTCCGGGGGCAGCACGATGGACGAGTTCCCAGGTGAGGTCCTCCGCGAGAGCCCGCATGAAGCTGTCCGGCACTCCGACCGAGACATTGAAGTTATTCCAACGGCCCGGCGTACGCTTGGCCGTGACGAATTCCAGTACGTCAGGATGGTCGATGCGCAACACGCCCATCTGGGCACCGCGGCGCGCGCCGGCGCTCTCCACGGTCGCGCAGGACTGGTCGAACACATTGATGTAACTGCATGGCCCGGAGGCGATCGAGACGGTCGTCTTGACATTGGCGCCACGGGGTCGGATGCGCGAAAAATCATAGCCTACGCCGCCGCCCCGGCGCATGGTCTCGGCCGCCTCCCTGAGCGCCTCGTAAATTCCCGGATAGCCCTCCTCGTCGACGCCCTGAATGGAATCCCCGACCGGTTGGACGAAGCAGTTGATGAGCGTCGCCTCGATCGCGGTGCCTGCCGCACTCATGATGCGGCCTGCCCCGATCGCACCGGCATGGAGGTTTGCGAGAAACAGTGTTTCGTAGCGGGCCTGCTCAGAGGCCTTTTCCACCGAGGCGAGCGCTCGGGCGACGCGCACGAACAGTTCGTCCGCGTTCTCCTCGTCGTCCTTCAGGTATTTTTCCCGCAGCACATCCAGGCTGATCTGTTGCTCCTCGGTCATCTTGATCTCCACTCACTTCAGCTTTCGGCCGCCGCGCTTTGCCCCGGCTATCGCGACAGGGCTCACCTGCCCCAAGCCTGCACGGACTCAGTCAATCCCGGGCTTGGTCTGCGCAAAGGTTGGCCGGGCGCAAAGCGCTCAGCGGACCTGGAGTCGCACCCCCTCAGGGTCCACTATGGCACGGCGGCGTGGCCTNNTCAGGCCGACCGAACGATTCCCGCGAACGCTGCCTGGTGTGCGAGGTCTTGGAGATGCCCTGATCGGTCCTACCCTTACGCAGTGGCCCGAGCCTTCGCGCATCGGCCATATGAGCCGCGCCCGCAGATGCTGCCTGCCGCATGACCCATGTTGGCGTGCTCTGCGCCCCGATCGGCTCCCTCGATCGTCCCGTCGAAGGGCCTTTGCGGACCCGCCACGGACCCGCCACGGACCATCTGCCAATGATTGCGACCTCCGTACCGAGCCTCCCCGGCGCTGGCCGAAGCTANNCCACCTTCTGATCCAGCGCAATACCGCGGCGCGTGGGCGGCCAAAGCTTGGGCTTGTTCGGCGCTGCAGCCGGCCTGTAATCGGAGACAGGACACTAAAAAAGGGGCATGGGTGGTGGCTGCAGCCCTTCTCTGAATCTCCCCATGCCTA